>NZ_JBFBDY010000003.1:0-59974 GCF_040683475.1 Kitasatospora sp. NPDC093558
GCCGCGGCGGCGTCCTCGGCGGGCACCCGGAGCTGCACGGTCTGCTCGGGCAGCCACGGGTACTCGGGCGCGTCGGCGGCCTGCACGGCCTGCTCGTACACGCCCCAGCCGTCCTCGGCCCCTGCCTGCCCGGGCTGTCCCGACTGGCCGGGCTGGGCAGGCGGGGCTTGGTACCCGCCGTTTCCGTATTGGCCGTAATGGCCGTTCCCGTACTGACCGTTGTCCTGCCCCGTGCCGCCGTACTGGCCGTAGCCGTACTGGCCGTTGCCCTGGTGGCCGTCGCCGTACTCGGCCTGGCCGTACTGGTCCGCGGGCCGCTGTCCGCCCCCGTACGGTCCCGCCTCCGGCTGGTAACGCCCCTCGGGACGCAGCGCGGTCACGCCGCTCAGCCCCGGCCGATCACCGGGGCGAGCCCGGCCGACCGGTCCACGGCCTGCGGGTGGCCGCACTCCGCCAGCCAGTTCGCGAGCATCCGGTGCCCGCCCTCGGTGAGCACCGACTCGGGGTGGAACTGCACGCCCTCGACGAGCAGCTCGCGGTGCCGCAGGCCCATGATCACGCCGCTCTCGGTGCGGGCGGTGACCACCAGCTCGTCCGGCACGGTCGCCGGGTCGACCGCCAGCGAGTGGTACCGGGTGGCGGTGAGCGGCGAGGGCAGGCCCTCGAACACCCCGCCGTCCTCGTGCTCGACCAGCGAGGTCTTGCCGTGCAGCAGCTCCGGCGCCCGGCCGACCACCGCGCCGTACGCGGCCGCGATCGACTGCAGGCCGAGGCACACGCCGAAGACCGGCAGCCCGATCCGCGCGCAGTGGTGGACCATCTCGATGCAGACGCCGGCCTCCTCCGGCGCACCGGGGCCGGGGGAGAGCAGCACCCCGTCGAAGCCCTCGTCGCCGCTGCGGCGGACGGCGTGGTCGACGGTCACCTCGTCGTTGCGCACCACCTCGCAGGTGGCACCGAGCTGGTACAGGTACTGGACCAGGTTGAAGACGAAGCTGTCGTAGTTGTCGACGACCAGGATCCGGGGCTGGGTCGGCTGGGTGGTCATTCGCGCGCTATCTCCGTGGATCGCGGGGACTTGAGGGGAAGAGCAGGGCGGACCGGACTCAGCCGGCCGCGGCACCGTCGCCGCCGTCCACTGTGACGTCACCGAAGGGGAGCAGCGGTTCCGCCCACGGAAAGACGTAAGTGAACAGGAGGTAGACCACCCCGAGGATGAGGAGCAGCGAGATCACGGCCTTGACCAGGGTGTTCCCCGGGAGGTGACGCCAGATCCAGCCGTACATGGTGCTCCCTCGACGTAGCAGACTGGGGTCAAGAGTAGACCTGCCTCCCCCGGCCTCCCGGCCGGTGCGCTACTGCTGGCCGCCCGCCGAACGGAGGTCGGTGGTGCCCGAGTAGCCGGGCAGGGTGAGGTCGCCGCTCTCCTGGACCTTCCAGCCCAGTCCGTACGCCTGGACGTAGCGCAGGTAGGTGCGGATGGTCGGGTCCCCGTCCACCGCCGCGCGCAGCTCGTCGGTCTTCCCCACGGCCTTGACGACGTACGGCGGCGAGTAGACCCGGCCCTGGAGCAGCAGGGTGTTGCCGACGCATCGGACGGCGCTGGTGGAGATCAGCCGCTGGTCCATCACCTGTACTCCCTCGGCGCCGCCGCGCCACAGCGCGTTGACGACGGCCTGGATGTCCTGCTGGTGGATGACCAGGTCGTTGACGCCCGGCTCGGGGACGCCGGGGATGCGGGCGGTCGCGTTGGGCGGGGCGTCGTTGAGGGTGACGGTCAGGCCGCCGCCCTGGAGCGGCTCCAGCGCGGCGCCGAGCCGCAGCCCGTCCAGCCGGGCGGTGTCGGCCGGGTTCTGGCTGCGCTGCTCGGTGAGGGCCTGGGCACGGGACTGGAGGTCGGCGAGCTGGGCCTGCGCCTGCTGGTTCTGGGCGCTGCGCTGGCGTATCACGTCGCCGAGGCTGAGGAGCGAGTTGTCCGTCCGCAGGTCGGTCCCGCGGGCGGTCTGCGCGCTGATGTAGAAGAGCAGACCCGCGAGCGCGAAGACGGCGCAGGTCAGGGCACGCCCGACAATTCGGATGCCGGACCGACGGGTACGGGGCGGCCGAGGGGGAATCGACAAATTAGGCACCGTACCCTTATCTCCTTAAGACCCGCCGAGCCACTACGCTAACGGACGCCGGTGGCACGTGCGGGAGCCGTCCCAGCGTTCTCCACGAGCGTCGCCGGCCGACTTTCCCCCGCTGCACCCCTGCGCGGTCTCACAGCGCATCGACAGGAGAGCTCCTCGTGCCGAAGTCTCGACTCCGCAAGAAGTCCGACTACACCCCGCCGACGACGGCCACGGTGAAGATCAGTTCGGGCCGCGGCTGGGTCGCGCCCCTGATGCTTGCGCTGTTCCTGATCGGGCTGGTGTGGATCGTCACCTACTACGTGACGAGCGGGAACTACCCGGTCGAGAGCTGGCGGAACTGGAACATCCTGGTCGGCTTCGGCTTCATCGCGGCGGGCTTCGGCGTCTCCACCCAGTGGAAGTGACGGCCCGGGCCCACGCCCTGGCCGGATTCCGCCGCTGATCGGCTCTTCCGACCCCTGAGAAGGTCTCTCCGCCGTCCCGGACAGCTCGACCCGGGACGGCGTCGAGGCGTGCCCGGAGCCGGTCGACCAGCCCGGCGGTTATCCCCACAATCGCACTGTCGCGCTTATCCACATGGTTATCCACACTGGGGAAAAGTGTCCCCAGCCTGTGGATAACTTGCGGGCCGAATGTCGTCCACAGCTGTGGACAGCACCTGGTAAGGGCTCGAACCGCACAGGAGGACACGCGTAGAACAGCTGTCCACACCTGGCTCGCCGCACAGGCTGTGCACAACCCCGTACCCGTTGTGGACAACGGCCCCCGGCGTCAGGCGCCGTAGCGGGCCATCCCGACCAGCACCATCACCACGACGGCGGCGAACGCGCCCGCCATCGTCAGCCCCTGGACCAGGCCGCGGCGCTCGCGCGGGGCGAACATCAGGCCAACCGCGGTCAGCGCACCGACCACCAGGCCGCCCACGTGCGCGCGCCAGTCGATCCCCGCGACCGAGAAGGTGACGATCAGGTTGAAGACCAGCAGCGCCATCACCGGCCCGATCGGGCTGCGGGTCCTGATCTGCAGCACGAGGGTCGCCCCGAAGAGGCCGTAGATCGCCCCGGAGGCCCCGACCGAGTTCATCAGGTTGCCGGCCACCAGGAAGGCGAAGGCGCTGCCGGCGAGGCCCGAGAGCAGGTAGAGGCCGAGGAACCGCGCCCGGCCGAGCACCGACTCCAGCACCGGTCCGGTCCACCAGAGCGCCATCATGTTGAAGCCGATGTGCCAGACCTGGACGTGCAGGAAGGTCGCGGTCAGCAGCCGGTACCACTGGCTCGGGCCGTCGGCGACGCCCCCGGGGCCGCCCGGGATCGCCCGCCCGGCGCTGAACAGCGACCAGTCCTGGACCAGCCACGGCGAGAAGACGTAGGCGGCGAGCACGAAGACCGCGAGGTTGATCCCGATCAGGACCTTGGTGACGAGCGCACCGTCGGCGGTCAGCACGCCACCGTAGCGGGTGGTCGGCCGCCGCACCTCGGCGTGCGCGCCGCTGACGCACTCCGGGCACTGGAAGCCCACCGAGGCGGGGACCATGCACGACGGGCAGATCGGGCGCCCGCAGCGGGTGCACGAGATGCCGGTGGGCGTCTGCGGGTGGCGGTAGCAGCCGGGGAGCCCGGCCTCGGGGCCCGGGTCCTGGATCCGATCGGCCGGCGGCCTCGGCTCGTCCGGGAGCATCAGCGCATTCCCCTTCCCGTACAGGACCACCGGAGCCGCCAGCCTACTGCGGCGAACCCGGCGGCGGAGGTCGTCCCCCAACCCCGATCCTGCCCCGCCCGACCCCCGCCCCACGCCCCCTCCAGGCCCCCGGCGCTGGCCCCGCCGGCCCCCGCCGACCCGCGTACGGCCCACCCTCCGGGATGCCCCACTTTCCCCTCCCCCGCCCAGCCCCGTCGGCCCCCGCCGGCCCCCGCCGACCCGCGTACGGCCCACCCCCGGATGCCGTCGGACAAATCAGGATGCATGATCAGCATTCAGGTGGATATGTGCATAAAGGACGCCACCGAGGAGGAGAGAACCCGTGACCCGTTTGGACTCAGCTCGTGAGACGGCCGCCAGGACCCGGGACACCGCCGCGCACCTCGCGGACGGCGCCAAGCAGCGCCTGGGCCCCGCCCTCGACGCGCTCGGGCCGAAGGCCTCCCAGGCCGCCCAGGGCCTCCGCGTCCAGTACGACCGGCACCTCGCCCCCCAGTTCGGCCACGCCTTCGCCAGCCTCCCGCCGGATGCCCAGGAGAACGCCCTGAAGGCCTTCCACCGGGCCCAGGAGGCCGCTCTGGCCGCCCGCCTCTCCGCCGCCCGGGCCGCCGACCAGGCGCGCTCCACGGTCGGCCCCAGGGTCGTCCAGGCGGTCGGGGACGCCCGCGCCGTCGTCGTCCCGGTCGCCCACGAGGCCCAGGCCAGGGGCGCCGCCGCGCTCACCGCCCTCCAGGGCCACGTCAGCTCCGCCGAGATCAGCGATCTCGCCGCCCGCAACGTCCGGAAGGAGCAGCACAACGGCTGGGCCACCGGACTCGCCGTGGCCGGGGCGATGGCGATCGGCGGCGGGGTGCTCGCCTGGCAGTGGTGGCGGCGGCACAGCAACCCGGAGTGGCTGGTCGAGCCGCCGGCGGGGCAGTCCCCGCAGCCGTCCGGCGCCCACGCGACGGGCTCCGCCGCCGCGCCGGTCAACGGCGACGGCGCCGAGGACGCCGCCGCCGAGCCGGCTCCCCCCGCGGACGACCGGCCCAAGCCGCACGACCCGCGCAAACCGCACTGACGGTGGAAACGCAGATCGGCCGTTGACCCGGATTCAGGTCAACGGCCGATCGGCTGGTACTGCGAACTGTGGAGCATAGGAGACTCGAACTCCTGACATCTGCCTTGCAAAGGCAGCGCTCTACCAACTGAGCTAATGCCCCTCGCCGGCACCGCCGGTGCCGACGGGCACTAGCGTACCGGGTTCCGGCGGCCTGCCGGTGCCGTCCCCCTGAGGGGACCGGCCGGTCCGGTCGGAACCGGACCGGCCGACCCGAGGAGGCGCGTGACGCGCCCCCGAAGATCGTCGATCGTCAGATCGCCCGGGGCTCAGCGACCGGCCGGAACCGGGTCGGTGGCCTCGGTCCACAGGTCCTGCTCGGCGCGGTCCGCCTGGACCTGACGGTAGACAAAGAAGCCGCCGAGGGCGACCAGGGCGACCAGGAGAAGCTTCTTCACCGCGGGACCTCGTCCTTCTTGCATAAGTGGACTCAAGAGCCGAGATCCGGCCGGAGTGACCGGGCCGACGAGTCCAGTTCGTTTCGAACGCCTACGGGGCGGCCGGGTGCCAGACTGCCCTTGCGGCCGATGATACACACCGGTGTCCCAATCGTGACCAGCCACCGCTGCCGCCAACCCCGCTTGCGGACCGGAGGATTGACGCCGGGAAACGCCGAGGGGCCCGGAGTGATCCACTCCGGGCCCCTCGGGGAGGTGGGCCTAACAGGACTTGAACCTGTGGCCTCTTCCTTATCAGGGAAGCGCTCTAACCGTCTGAGCTATAGGCCCTCGCCACACGCAGAGGTTACCGGAAGGTGGCCGCGGAACGAAAACCGGAAAACGCCGAAGGGCCCGGAGTGATCCACTCCGGGCCCTTCGCGGTGGTGGGCCTAACAGGACTTGAACCTGTGGCCTCTTCCTTATCAGGGAAGCGCTCTAACCGTCTGAGCTATAGGCCCTTGCCGCACTGAAAGATTAGCGGACCGACCGCCGATCCCCCAAATCCGTTCCGGCGTGGGTCGCGGCAGGGACCCCGGCACCGAGCTGCCGTGCTCCGGCGGAGCGCCGGAGCAGCCATTCCTCGCGGGTCGCCGGCAGGCCCGCGGCGCCCTCGTCGGTGCTGCGGACGGCGAGCACCTGGTTGACCCCGATCCGGTTGCGCTCGAAGGCGAGCGCGGAGGCCGCCATGTACAGCCGCCACACCCTGGCCCGGCCGCGGCCGACCAGCCCGACCGCCTCCGTCCAGTGCGCCTCCAGGTTGGCCACCCACTCGCGCAGCGTCATCGCGTAGTGCTCGCGCAGCGCCTCGACGTCCCGGACCTCGAAGCCGGCCTCCTCCAGCCGGGCCACCGTGGAGCCGACCGGGGACAGCTCGCCGTCCGGGAAGACGTAGCGGTCGATGAAGGGGCTGGTGCGGTGCTCCTCGCCGGGGTGGTCGGGGCGGCGCGCGATCTGGTGGTTGAGCAGCCGGCCGCCGGGCACCAGCAGCCGGTACAGGCCCGCGGCGTACACCCGGTACTGCTCGGTGCCGACGTGCTCGGCCATGCCGATGCTGGAGACCGCGTCGAACGGGCCGTCCGTGATCTCCCGGTAGTCCTGCAGCCGGACCTCCACCCGGTCGGCCAGCCCGGCCTCCTCGACCCGCCGGCGGGCCAGCGCGACCTGCTCCCTGGAGATGGACACGCCGACCGCCGTGACGCCGTAGTGCCGGGCCGCGTGCAGCAGCAGCGAGCCCCAGCCGCAGCCGACGTCCAGCAGGCGCATCCCGGGGCGCAGGCCGAGCTTGCGGCAGATCAGGTCGAGCTTGGCCGCCTGGGCGTCCTCCAGGCTCTTCGAGTCCGGCGTCCAGTAGGCGCACGAGTAGACCATCGAGGAGCCCAGGACGAGCCCGTAGAAGTCGTTGCCGACGTCGTAGTGGTGGCTGATGGCCGCGCGGTCCCGGCCGCGGCTGTGCAGCCGCCCCCGGGCCGTCCCGGCCTCCTCGGGGGGCGGCGTGGGCCGGGGGCCGAGCGCGCCGGCCCGCAGCAGCGTGGCGAGCGCCCGGCGGCCCTTGGGGCCGACGACGTCGCCGGGGCCGAGCTCCAGGGTGCGGATCTCCGGCAGCTCGGCGAACCGGCCGACGGCGTCGAGCACGTCGTAGAGGTCGCCGCCGGGGGCGACTTCCAGGTCCCCGGAGACGTAGGCGCGGGCCAGGCCCAGCTCGCCCGGGGCCCAGAGCAGGCGGCGCAGGGCGCGGCGGTTGCGCAGGACGATCGTGGGGGCGCCGGGCGGGCCCGCGACACTGCCGTCCCAGGCCTGGACCCGCAGCGGGACCGGGACCTCCAGCAGCCCCTCCAGGGCCTCGACCAGTTGACCTGCGAGCTGTGCCATCGAGCGCGCCTCCGTCCAGTCGTCCTGCACGACCCGGTCGGGCGGACCGGGGGCGGCCTGTGGCACTCCCTGGCGCGGAACGGGCGGCACCCAGCTAATCCCACCGCGGCCGGCCCGATTCCGGGCGGCACGCCGCGGGCGGCCGGCTGTCACCCGAATGCCGACGGGCCCCGGAGACTGGAACAGCCTCCGGGGCCCGTGCATTCCGTCCGTGGACGGATTTCTGACCGTGGATCAGGACCGCGTCCGGATCAGTCCTCTTCGGCGAGGGTCAGCTCGACGCCGCCGGTGAAGCCGGCCGCGGCGTTGTAGATGAACGCGGAGAGCGTGGACAGCGCGGTCAGCAGCACGACGTCGACCACGGCGATCAGCGAGGTGAAGGTCATCACCTTGCCGAAGCCGATGTAGTCCATGATGTTGATGCCGCCGTTGCTGTCCGAGCCGGTGACGTCCTTCAGGGTCTTGGACAGCGAGTCGAAGACGCCGAGCGAGTCCAGCGTCATCCACAGGACGGCCGCGGCCACGATGATGATGATCCCGACCGCCAGCGACAGCAGGAAGCTGACCTTCATCACGGACCACGGGTCGACCTTGGTCACCCGCAGGCGGGCCTTGCGCGTGCGGCCCAGGCCCGGGCCCGCGGCCGGGGCGTTGGTGCCGGGACGGCGCGGGGCCCCGGGGACGGGCGTGCCGCCGGGCGGGGTGTTGCCCGTCCGGGTGCCCCGGGCCGGGGTCGGCTGCCCCTTGGCGTAGGTGGTCGGCTGGGAGAACCCGCCGGCCCCGCCCGCCGGGGTGCCCGGCGCCGGCGTCTGACCGCCGTACGTGGCTCCGCTCTGGCCCGCCGCGCCGACCGGTGGCATCAGCGAGGTGGACGCGGCCGGGTGTTCGGCCGGCGGCTGCGGCACGCCGTACCCACCCCCGCCCTGCGCGCCCGGACGGCCGCCGGAGGCTCCTCCCGCAGCACCCGTGGCTCCACTCACCTGGTCCTCCCGCACTTCCCGCCAGGACGGGGGAACCGCCCTGCTCGTCACTCGACATCCAGCGCCCGGCGGGATTGCCCGGAACTGGTCGGCGGCCGGTGCCGCCGCGTCCCCGTCAGTGAGGACGCGACGGCACCGGCCAACGGTTCGGTCAGGCGCCGGCTTCGCCGCCGGCCGCCGTCTCCGTACCCTCGGCCATCTCGGTGGACTCGGTGCCCTCGACCTCGTCCTCCGACGTCTCCTCGTCCTCGGCCTCCGCGTTGCGGGCCATGCCCACGACCGCATCGCGCTTTCCGAGGTTGATCAGTTGGACGCCCATGGTGTCACGTCCGGTTTCACGAACCTCGGAAACCCTCGTGCGGATCACCCCACCCGACAGGGTGATCGCCATGATCTCGTCGGTGTCGTCGACCACCAGCGCGCCGACCAGCGAGCCACGGCCCTCGACGATCTTCGCCGCCTTGGTGCCGTAGCCGCCGCGTCCCTGGACACGGTACTCGTCCACCGCCGTGCGCTTGGCGTACCCGCCGTCGGTGGCGGTGAAGACGAACGTGCCCGGGCGGACGACGTTCATCGACAGGAGCTCGTCGTCCTCGCGGAAGGCCATGCCCTTGACGCCCGAGGTGGCGCGGCCGGTGGGCCGCAGGGCGTCGTCGGTGGCGGTGAAGCGGATCGACTGGGCCTTCTTGGAGACCAGCAGCAGGTCGTCCTCGGGGGAGACCAGCTCGGCGCCGATCAGCTCGTCGTCGCGGCCCGCCTCGTCCTGGCGAAGGTTGATCGCGATCAGGCCGCCGGAGCGCGGGGAGTCGTAGTCCTTCAGCGCGGACTTCTTGACCAGGCCGGCCCGGGTGGCGAGCACCAGGTACGGCTTGTCCTCGTAGGTGCGCACGGCCATCACCTGGGTGATGTGCTCCTCCGGCTGGAAGGCCAGCAGGTTGGCCACGTGCTGGCCGCGGGCGTCGCGCCCGGCGTCCGGCAGCTCGTAGCCCTTGGCGCGGTAGACCCGGCCCTTGTTGGTGAAGAACAGGATCCAGTTGTGGGTCGTCGTCACGAAGAAGTGGTCGACGATGTCGTCCTGCTTGAGCTGGGCACCGCGCACGCCCTTGCCGCCGCGCTTCTGCGAGCGGTAGAGGTCGGAGCGGGTCCGCTTGACGTAGCCGCCACGGGTGATCGTGACGACGATGTCCTCCTCGGCGATGAGGTCCTCGATGGAGAGGTCGCCGTCGGACGGGATGAGGGTCGAGCGCCGCTCGTCGCCGTACTTCTCGACGATCGCGGTGAGCTCCTCGGAGATGATCTCCCGCTGGCGGGTCGGCGAGGCCAGGATCGCGTTGTACTCGTCGATCTTGCGCTGGAGCTCGTCGTGCTCGTCGGTGATCCGCTGGCGCTCCAGGGCGGCCAGGCGGCGCAGCTGCATCTCCAGGATGGCGTTGGCCTGGAGCTCGTCGATGGACAGGAGCTCCATCAGGCCGGTGCGGGCGGCGTCGGCGCTGGCCGAGGCCCGGATCAGCGCGATGACCTCGTCGATCACGTCGAGCGCGCGGAGCAGCGCGCGCAGGATGTGGGCACGCTCCTCGGCCTTGCGCAGGCGGAACCGGGTGCGCCGGACGATGACCTCGACCTGGTGGTTGACCCAGTGCCGGATGAAGGCGTCGAGCGACAGCGTGCGCGGCACGCCGTCGACCAGGGCCAGCATGTTGGCGCCGAAGTTGGTCTGCAGCTCGGTGTGCTTGTACAGGTTGTTCAGCACGACCTTGGCGACCGCGTCGCGCTTGAGCACGACCACCAGGCGGGTGCCGGTGCGGGAGGAGGACTCGTCGCGGACGTCGGCGATGCCGGCGACCTTGCCGTCCTTGACCAGGTCGGCGATCTTCAGCGCGAGGTTGTCCGGGTTGACCTGGTACGGCAGCTCGGTGATCACCAGGCACTGGCGGCCCTGGATCTCCTCGACCTCGACGACGGCGCGCATGGTGACCGAGCCGCGGCCGGTGCGGAAGTAGTCGTCGATCCCGCGGTGGCCGACGATCAGCGCGCCGGTCGGGAAGTCCGGGCCCTTGATCCGCTCGACCAGGGCCTCCAGCAGCTCCTCGTTGGAGGCGTCCGGGTGCTCCAGCGCCCAGAGCGCGCCGGAGGCGACCTCGCGGAGGTTGTGCGGCGGGATGTTGGTGGCCATGCCGACCGCGATGCCGGTGGCACCGTTGACCAGCAGGTTGGGGATGCGCGCGGGCAGGACGGTGGGCTCCTGCGAGCGGCCGTCGTAGTTGGCGGCGAAGTCGACGGTCTCCTCGTCGATGTCGCGCATCATCTCCATGGCCAGCGGCATCATCTTGCACTCGGTGTAGCGCATGGCCGCGGCCGGGTCGTTGCCCGGGGAGCCGAAGTTGCCGTTGCCGTCCACCAGCGGCATCCGCAGCGACCACGGCTGGGCCAGGCGGACCACGGTGTCGTAGATGGAGGTGTCGCCGTGGGGGTGGTAGTTGCCCATGACGTCGCCGACGACGCGGGCGCACTTGTAGTAGCCCTTCTCGGGCCGGTACCCGCCGTCGTACATCGCGTAGAGCACCCGGCGGTGCACCGGCTTGAGGCCGTCGCGGACCTCGGGGAGCGCCCGGCTGACGATCACGCTCATGGCGTAGTCGAGGTAGGAGCGCTGCATCTCGGTCTCGAGCTCGACCGGCTCGATCCGCATGGTCGCCTGGGCGGTGGCCTCGGCGGGTGCGGGGGTCTCGGGCTGTTCGCCGTCGGGACGGTTGTCGTCGACCACTGGTGGTCAGTTTCCTTTCACGCGGACTGGTACGTGCGGCTGCCGGTCGGGCGGCGTCACACGTCCAGGAAGCGGACGTCCTTGGCGTTGCGCTGGATGAAGGAGCGGCGGGCCTCGACGTCCTCGCCCATCAGCACGGAGAACAGCTCGTCGGCGCGGGCGGCGTCCTCCAGGGTGACCTGGAGCAGCAGCCGGTGCTCGGCGTCCATGGTGGTGACCCGGAGCTCCTCGGCGTTCATCTCGCCGAGACCCTTGAAGCGCTGGATCGCGTCGTCCTTGGGGAGCCGGCGCCCGGCCTCCACGCCGGCCGCGATCAGCGCGTCGCGCTCGCGGTCGGAGTAGGCGTACTCGAAGTCGTCCTTGCCCCACTTGATCTTGTACAGCGGGGGCATGGCCAGGTAGACGTACCCGGCCTCGACCAGCGGCCGCATGAAGCGGAACAGCAGGGTCAGCAGCAGGGTGCGGATGTGCTGACCGTCGACGTCGGCGTCGGCCATCAGGACGATCTTGTGGTAGCGCAGCTTGGACTCGTCGTAGTCCTCCTGGATGCCGCAGCCGAAGGCCGAGATCAGCGCCTGGACCTCGGTGTTCTGCAGCACCTTGTCGATCCGGGCCTTCTCGACGTTCAGGATCTTGCCGCGGATCGGCAGGATGGCCTGGGTGCGCGGGTCGCGGCCCTGCTTGGCCGAGCCGCCGGCGGAGTCACCCTCGACGATGAAGATCTCGCACTCGGACGGGTCCTTGGACTGGCAGTCCGACAGCTTGCCCGGCAGCGAGGCGGACTCCAGCAGGCCCTTGCGGCGGGTGAGGTCGCGGGCCTTGCGGGCGGCGACGCGCGCGGTGGCGGCCTGGATGGACTTGCGGATGATGTCCGCGGCCTCGTTGGGGTTGCGGTCCAGCCAGTCGTTCAGGTGCTCGTGGACGACCTTCTGGACGAAGGTCTTGGCCTCGGTGTTGCCGAGCTTGTCCTTGGTCTGGCCCTCGAACTGCGGCTCGCCGAGCTTGACCGAGATGATCGCGGTCAGGCCCTCGCGGATGTCCTCGCCGGAGAGGTTGTCGTCCTTCTCGCGGAGCAGCTTCTTGTCGCGCGCGTAGCGGTTGACGAGGCCCGTCAGCGCCGCGCGGAAGCCCTCCTCGTGGGTGCCGCCGCCGTGGGTGTGGATGGTGTTGGCGAAGCTGTAGACGCCCTCCGTGTAGGAGGAGTTCCACTGCATCGCGATCTCCACCGAGATCGCCTTGTCCTTGTCCTCCGCCTCGAAGTCGATCACCGAGGGGTGGACGACCTCGCCCTTGCGGGAGTTGAGGTGGGCGACGAAGTCGGCGATGCCGCCGTCGTACTTGTACGTGACGGTGAGCGGCTTGCCGTCCTCGTCCACGTGCTCGGGGCGCTCGTCGGTCAGCGAGATCGACAGGCCCTTGTTGAGGAACGCCATCTCCTGGAAGCGCCGGGAGAGCGTCTCGAACGAGTAGACGGTGGTCTCGAAGATGTCCGGGTCGGCCCAGAAGGTGACGCTGGTGCCGGTCCGGTCGGTGGCCTCGTTCTTGGCCAGCGACGCGGTCGGCGCGCCCATCTTGTAGTCCTGCGTCCAACGGTGGCCCTCGGTGTGGATCTCCACCGCGAGGCGGGTGGAGAGCGCGTTCACCACCGAGACGCCTACGCCGTGCAGACCGCCGGAGACCGCATACCCGCCGCCGCCGAACTTGCCGCCCGCGTGCAGCACGGTGAGCACGACCTCGACGGCCGGCTTCTCCTGCCCGGGGACGATGCCGACCGGGATGCCGCGGCCGTTGTCGACCACCCGCACGCCGCCGTCCGGCAGGATCGTGACGTCGATGGTGTCCGCGTGCCCGGCCATGGCCTCGTCGACGGAGTTGTCCACGACCTCCTGCACCAGGTGGTGCAGGCCACGCTCACCGGTCGAGCCGATGTACATGCCGGGACGCTTGCGGACGGCGTCGAGGCCCTCCAGCACCTGGATGTTGCTGGCGTTGTAGGACTTCTCGCCCTGGTCGGTCTGGTCTGGGGTCTGGCTGGGGTTGCCGGAATCGGCCACGAAGCGCCCTCTCTGGCACAGCGCGGGCCGCATCCCCACCCCGTGTGGGCGGGCGTGCGACCACGGCGTTTCGACTCGGTTGCCACTAGCAACAGTGTTTGGCTCTCAGTCTACCGGTACGACTGACAGAGATGGGCGTTTGGCAGCCCTTGAGGGCAGATATGCCGCCCTGAATCCCCTCTGCACATGTCCCGATACTCGACCGGGGGGCCAAGAGCGCCAGGAAGGGCCGTCAGGGGTTCCGGAGGATCGTGGTCCGTTCCGCGCCCGTCAGCCCCAGGTGTCGCCCGGCCCCTTGCTGCCCGGAGCGCGCAGCCGGCCGTAGCCGCGGGCCGGTGCGGCCGGGCCGAGCACCTTGATGGTGCGGACCGTGCCGTGGCCCAGCTCGTGGTTCAGACGCGCCACCAACTGTCGCACCAGCCAGCGCAGTTGGGTGGCCCAGGCGGTCGAGTCGCACTGCACGGTGAGCACCGCGCTCTGGTCGTCGTAGGAGGACGGATGGCAGTGCGCGGCGATGTCCGGGCCGACGATCTGCGGCCACCGGCCCATCACGCCGCCGACAGCGGCCGAGGACTCCCAGCCCCGCTCGGTCAGCAGCCGGTTCAGCGCCGCGCCCAGCGGCACCGGGTCGCGGCCGTCCGAGCGGGCCCCGCTGCGCAGGCCGTGCCGCTTCGCCTCGCGCTTCTGCTGGACCTGCTCGCCGCGCTGGCGCGCCTGCGCCCGGGCCGCCCGCAGCGCCGAACGGGCGAGGTCGGCGCCGGTCGGCTGCGCGGCGCCGGGCTGCGGGGAGGTCTCCGCGGACTCGCTCACGGCGATCTCCTTTCCCCAGCCTGTGGACAACGGTCGAGCGGTCCAGCGTACGGGAGCCGAGGGACGGACGGGATCCGCCCACCGGCGGGGTCCGCCGGGGGCTCTACGGAGGAATCGTGAAGGTCAGAGGGGGGTCGGGTGCCCGGCAGGCCGGGGCGCGCGGAGCGGTCGGGCGTCGACGGCGGTCAGGCGTCGACGCGGCGCACGGCGCCGTCGGCCACCGCGAAGCGGGCGCCGGCCAGCGCCTTCGGCACGTCCTCGGCGACCGCGGCGGTCACCAGCACCTGCTCGCCGTCGGCCACCAGCTCGGCCAGCCGGTCCCGGCGGGCCGCGTCGAGCTCGGCGAACACGTCGTCCAGGATCAGCACCGGCTCGCCGCCGTCCGCGCGCAGCAGCTCGTACGAGGCCAGCCGCAGCGCGAGCGCGAACGACCAGGACTCGCCGTGACTGGCGTAGCCCTTGGCGGGCAGCGGGCCGAGCTTGAGCACGAGCTCGTCGCGGTGCGGGCCGACCAGGGTGATCCCCCGCTCGACCTCCTGTCTGCGCGCCGCCTGCAGGGCCTGGAGCAGCTGTTCCTCGGCCTGCTCGCGGCTGGTCGGCAGCTCGCCCTCGAAGGAGCTGCGGTACTCCAGCAAGGTGTCGCCCCCACCGGGGGCCAGCTGCCCGTACGCGGCCGTCACCAACGGCTGCAGGGCGGCCACCAGTTGGATCCGGAAGGCCGTCAACTCGGCTCCGGCGCGGGCGAGATGACCGTCCCACACCTCCAGGGTGGAGAGGTCGGCGCCCTTGCCGCCACCGGCCCGGCGGGCCATTGCGGCGGTCTTCAGCAGGGCGTTGCGCTGCTTGAGCACCCGTTCGTAGTCCTGCCGGACGCCGGCCAGGCGGGGGGCGCGGGCGGTCAGCAGCTCGTCGAGGAAGCGGCGGCGCTCCCCCGGGTCGCCCTTGACCAGGCTGAGGTCCTCGGGGGCGAACAGCACGGTGCGCAGCAGGCCCAGCACGTCGCGCGGGCGGACGTTGTCGGAGCGGTTGATCCGGGCCCGGTTCGCCTTGCCCGGGGTGAGCTCCAGTTCGACCAGGGTCGAGCGGCCGCGGTCCACCACCGAGGTGCGGATCACCGCGCGCTCGGCGCCCAGCCGGATCAGCGGCGCGTCGGTCGCCACCCGGTGGCTGCCCAGGGTGGCGACGTAGCCGATCGCCTCGACCAGGTTGGTCTTGCCCTGGCCGTTGGGACCGACGAAGGCCGTCACGCCCGGGTCGAGGGGCACCTCGGCCCGGGCGTACGACCGGAAGTCGGCGAGCGACAGGTGCGCGACGTGCATGGCTGTGGACTGCGCTCGCCTTCTGGTGGGGTGGGGACTACTTGGACTCGACCGCGTGGCCGCCGAACTGGTTGCGCAGGGCGGCGATCATCTTCATCTGCGGCGAGTCGTCCTGGCGCGAGGCGAATCGGGCGAACAGCGAGGCGGTGATCGCCGGCAGCGGCACGGCGTGGTCGATCGCGGCCTCGACGGTCCAGCGGCCCTCGCCGGAGTCGGCGGCCCAGCCGCGCAGCTTCTCCAGGTGCTCGTCGTCGTCCAGGGCGCGGACGGCCAGGTCCAGCAGCCAGGAGCGGATGACGGTCCCCTCCTGCCAGCTGCGGAAGACCTCGCGCACGTCGGTGACCTCGGGGGCGGCCTCCAGCAGCTCCCAGCCCTCGGCGAAGGCCTGCATCATCGCGTACTCGATGCCGTTGTGGACCATCTTGGCGAAGTGGCCGGCGCCGACCTTGCCCGCGTGCACGTTGCCGAACTCGCCCTCGGGCTTGAGCGCCTCGAAGATCGGCCGGACCTTGGCGACGTGCTCGGCGTCGCCGCCGTACATCAGGGCGTAGCCGTTCTCCAGGCCCCAGACGCCGCCGGAGACGCCGCAGTCGACGAAGCCGATGCCCTTGGCGGCCAGCGCCTCGGCGTGCTTGATGTCGTCCGTCCAGCGGGAGTTGCCGCCGTCGACGACGACGTCACCGGGGGAGAGCAGCTCGGCGAGCTCGTCGACGGTCGCCTGGGTGGCGGCGCCGGCCGGGACCATCACCCAGACCACGCGCGGACCCTGGAGCTTGGTGACGAGCTCCTGCAGGCTCTCGACGTCGGAGATGTCCGGGTTGCGGTCGTAGCCGATGACGGTGTGGCCGGCGCGGCGGATCCGCTCGCGCATGTTGCCGCCCATCTTGCCGAGACCGATGAGGCCGAGCTCCATGACCAAGTCCTTACCTGTGGTGACGTGCCTGCCGGCGGCGCCGTTGCCGCACACCCCCTGAGCCTACGCGCTGAACGCACAGGGCCTCCCCCGGTCGGGCCGACCGGGGGAGGCCGTCCACAGGCTGTGGGTACGGCCTGTGGGTATCGCTCGTGCGGGCTCAGCCCGAGAGGCGGACCGGCATGCCGAGTCCTGGGGGGGACGACCCCCACACCCCCGGGATCATGCCGGGCGCGGGCTCAGCCCGAGAGGCGGACCGGCATGATCAGGTACTGGTACGCCTTGTCCTCCTCGGCGTCCACCGAGGCCTTGCCGCTGAGCAGGGCCGGCTTGGTCGGGGTGGTGAAGCTCAGCTGGGCGTAGGCGGAGTCGATGGCCTTGAGGCCCTCCTCCAGGTAGCCCGGGTTGAAGGCGATCGAGATGTCGTCGCCCTCGAGGTCGGCGTCGATCCGCTCGGTGGCCTGGGCGTCGTCGCCCGAGCCGGCCTCCAGCGTCAGCACGCCCTGCTCGAAGCTGAGCCGGACCGGGGTGTTGCGCTCGGCGACCAGCGAGACGCGCTTGAGCGCCTCCAGGAACGGCTGGGTCTGGATCGCGGCGACGGCGCTGAACTCCGTCGGGAAGAGGCTGCGGAACTTGGGGAACTCGCCCTCCAGCAGCCGCGTGGTGGTGCGGCGGCCGGCGCCCTCGAAACCGATCAGGCCCTCGCCCGCGCCGCCCGAGGACAGCGCGATGGAGACGTTGTCGCCGCTGCCCAGGGACTTCGCGATGTCCTGCAGGGTCTTGGCCGGGACGAGGGCGACGGCGGAGATGTCCGACTGCTCGGGCTTCCACAGCAGCTCGCGGACGGCGAAGCGGTAGCGGTCGGTGGCGGCCAGGGTGATCCGGTCGCCCTCGATCTCGACCCGGACGCCGGTGAGCACCGGGAGGGTGTCGTCGCGGCCGGCGGCCACGGCGGCCTGGCTGACCGCGGAGGCGAAGACGTCGCCGGAGACGGTGCCGGTGGCGGTGGGCATCTGGGGCAGCGCCGGGTACTCGTCCACCGGGAGGGTGGGGAGGGTGAACCGGGAGCTGCCGCAGACCACGCTGACCCGCTGGCCGTCGGTGGAGATCTCCACAGGCCTGTTGGGGAGGTTGCGCGAGATGTCGTTCAGCAGGCGGCCGGAGACCAGGACGGTGCCGGCCTCCTCGATGTCCGCCTCCAGCTCGACCCGGGCCGAGACCTCGTAGTCGAAGCCGGACAGGGCCAGGCTGCCGTCCTGTGCCGTCAGCAGCAGGCCGGCCAGCACCGGCACCGGCGGCCGTGCCGGGAGGCTGCGGGCAGCCCAGGCCACCGCCTCCGCGAGGACGTCACGCTCCACCCGGAACTTCACCGGTAACCGCCTCCTGGATCGAGCGCTCCCGCTCGCACTCTGGTTCGTCTGATCTTGATCGTCGGGCGGGCTGTCCACCGAGCTGTGCCACTCCGCTTCCAGTCGCCGAGGACAGTCTGACGTACTCCGCCGACAGACGGGGCAGACGGGCGGAAGCAACCCGAACAGATGTCGGGCCACGCTTGTCCACAGATTTCGGGCCCACCTGCTTTGAAACGCATCGATGGGTCTAACTGTGTAGTGGTAGTAGTAGGGCCTGTGGAAACCGTGGATAACCCCGTTTCCGCAGGTCAGCCCCCGAATTTTGTCCACAGTGGGTGTGGATGTCGGCTGTGGACGGACACGGCCCGCTGTGGACGGCGGAGCGTTACCCACAGGGCACCGAACGTATCCACAGGTTTTCCCCAGCGCTGTCCCCAGATCCGGACCCGGTTATCCACGGAGCCCGGTCAACTTTTCGTGACGCCTTTCACACCAGGGCATGAACGGCACCCCAAGGTTGTCGAACTGTGGACGCCACTGTGGACAACCTGGGGATAACCGCCCCGAGCCTGGGGACAAGCGGTGGATAACCCGAACGGCCCACTGGCGGCCCGTCAATTGTCCACACCCTGTGGATAACCGTTGTGCACAAGTCCACAGGCACCTGACCTGCGCGGAAGAGCGTAGCGGTGGCCCGCCTGTGGAGGAATTCTGGATAACTTCGGGCGCTGTGCCCTGTGGACGGTGGAGAAAGCCCGTCACCTGTGGACGACCGCCCCATGCGCCGCCGGTTTTCGAATCGCCGGTCAGATGTTCGACGTCGGCTGTGGACTGGCGGACCATCCGTCGAAGCATCTCTGCCCTGCATTCGGGTGATGCACACCTGTGGATATGCCGAGAGGGCGTCAGGATCGTTCCTGACGCCCTCTGCGGGTCGTGCTGCGGCCGGCTCGGCCTTCGACGGCGGTGGCCGTCCCCAACGGCTGTGGAAGGACTAGCTCTTGATGCGGTTGGTGAGCTCGGTGACCTGGTTGTAGATCGAGCGCCGCTCGGCCATCAGCGAGCGGATCTTGCGGTCCGCGTGCATCACCGTGGTGTGGTCGCGGCCGCCGAACTGCGCGCCGATCTTCGGCAGCGACAGGTCGGTGAGCTCCCGGCACAGGTACATCGCGATCTGGCGGGCGGTCACCAGCACGCGGCTGCGCGAGGATCCGCAGAGGTCGTCCACGCCCAGCCCGAAGTACGCGGCGGTCTGCTGCATGATGACCTGCGCGGTGATCTCGGGCCCGGCGTCCTCGTCCCCGCCCGGGATCAGGTCCTTGAGGACGATCCCGGCGAGCTCCAGGTCCACCGGCGCCCGGTTGAGGTTGGCGAAGGCGGTGACCCGGATGAGGGCGCCCTCCAGCTCCCGGATGTTGCGGGTGATCCGGGACGCGATGAACTCCAGGACGTCCGCGGGGGCGTTGAGTTGCTCCTGGATCGCCTTCTTGCGGAGGATCGCGATCCGGGTCTCCAGCTCCGGCGGGGTGACGTCGGTGATCAGGCCCCACTCGAAGCGGTTGCGCAGCCGGTCCTCCAGCGTGGTCAGCAGCTTGGGCGGCCGGTCCGACGAGAGGACGATCTGCTTGTTCGCGTTGTGCAGGGTGTTGAAGGTGTGGAAGAACTCCTCCTGCGTGGACTCCTTCTGCGCGAGGAACTGGACGTCGTCCACGAGCAGGATGTCCATGTCCCGGTAGCGCTTGCGGAAGGTGTCCGCCTTGCCGTCCCGGATCGAGTTGATGAACTCGTTGGTGAACTCCTCCGAGGACACGTACCGCACGCGGGTGCCCGGGAAGAGGCTGCGCGAGTAGTGCCCGATGGCGTGCAGCAGGTGGGTCTTGCCCAGCCCGGACTCGCCGTAGATGAAGAGCGGGTTGTACGCCTTGGCCGGGGCCTCGGCGACCGCGACCGCCGCCGCGTGCGCGAAGCGGTTGCTCGCGCCGATGACGAAGGTGTCGAAGAGGTACTTCGGGTTCAGCCGCGCGGCCGGCTCGTCCTTGCGCGAGCCGCCGGCCGGGGGAGCCCCGGGAGGAGCGGGCACGCCGGGGACGGCCGGGCGCTCGATGGCGCGCTCCGGCGCGGGCTTGTCGGAGGGGCGCCCGCCGCCAGGGCGCGCGCCGGGGGAGCGGCGGCCGCCGGTGGTGCGGGGCTGCTCGTTCGGGCCGGGGCCGTAGGCGCCGCCGAAGAGGTCGCCCTGGGTGGTCGCGGGCGGCCCGGGCATCGGGCGCGGCGCCGGACGGGGCATGGGCTCGTCGTCGTCGTGGTACGGGACCTCGTGGTCCTGGTAGCCGGACCACGAGGGGGCCGCCGCCGGACCGCCGTAGGGCGCGGGGCGCTGCTCGTAGCCGCCGGTGTCGTACCGGGGGCGGTCGTAGTCCTGCTCGTACGGCTGGTAGCCCTGGCCGCCGTAGCCGCCGTCGTCCTGGCCGGGACCCGGGTACGGCTCCACGGGGGTGTGGGGCGCCGGTGCGGGGGTGGTGGGGACGGCGTTGGCGTCGACCATCACGGCGATGCGCACCGGGCGGCTGAGCTCACGGCTGAGGGCCTCGGTCAGCTGCGGCAGCAGCCGGCCCTCCAGCACCTGCTTGGCCCGCTCGTTCGGGGTCGCCAGCAGGGCGGTGTCGTGCATCATCCACATCGGCTGGGTGCGCTGCACCCACTGTTTGTCCATCTCCCCGACGTCCGGGTCGCTGACCAGCCGCTCGACGACCCTCGCCCAGACCGGGACGAGGTCGCTGTTGACATCAGCCACTGGTGCACGCTTTCCAAGAACAAACCAGACAAGTCCTGCAACGGTAGTCAGCGAACAGAGCCGGATCAAGTCGTTGTCCACAGGCTGTGGGCAAACCGGACGAGCCGGGGCCTCCGGGACGGCTGGTTTGACCCTCGTGCCCCGTCCCGCGTACCGTAACCAGGTCGAGTTGTCGATGGCCGCTGCCGCATGTCCGCGGGTCCACCCGCTCCATAAGGCGCGCAGCACGGGCGCCGTGGATTGCCTCAAACCCCAGCCGAACTGGGGAAAAGGGCCGGATTTCCGAATCAGGGGAGATCACGCGGACGCACGGTGACGGCCAAGCGACTCCCCGTCATCCTACGATTCACCTCAGGAGCCCCCGAGTGAGCAAGCGCACCTTCCAGCCGAACAACCGTCGTCGCGCGAAGACCCACGGCTTCCGGCTGCGTATGCGTACCCGCGCCGGCCGCGCCATCCTGGCTGCCCGCCGTGGCAAGGGCCGCGCCAGCCTGTCCGCCTGATCCACGACAGAGTCTGTTGTGCTGCCCTCCGAGAATCGGCTGCGGCGGCGCCAGGACTTCGCGACCGCGGTGAAACGCGGTCGCCGGGCCGGCCGGCCCCTGTTGGTCGTCCATCTCAGCAGAGACGGTGACCTCAAGGGCCAGGCCGACCGGACCAGCGACTCCCGCCCGCACGTCGCCGAGGGGACTCCTTCGGCGCGTGCGGGTTTCGTCGTGAGCAAGGCCGTTGGCCCGGCGGTCGTCCGCAACCTGGTGAAGCGCCGGTTGCGCCACCTCGTTCGTGATCGTCTGTCCAGGCTGCCCGCCGGTAGCCTGATAGTGGTGCGTGCGCTGCCCCAGGCCGCGTCCGCCTCGTACCAGGACCTCGAACGCGACCTGGACGCGGCGCTCAAGCGGTTGCTGAAGGCGGAGCCCGCCACGACGGCGCCGACGGGAGCAGGGCGATGAAGTACCTGCTGATGGGTTTGATCAGGGTCTACCAGTGGACGATCAGCCCACTGCTCGGTCCGGTCTGCCGTTACTACCCCTCCTGTTCGCACTACGGCTTCGAGGCCGTGAAGGTCCACGGGGCGGTCAAGGGCGGCGGGCTGACCGTGTGGCGCATCCTGCGCTGCAATCCGTGGAGCGCCGGCGGAGTCGATCACGTTCCGCCGCGCAAGCACCCGGTGTGGCACCGCCGGTTGCGAGACTGGCTGAGCCGCCGGTCCGCCACCGGGGCGCCGGTGGCCACCACCCCCGCCGGTCCGGCCCCCGAGGGCCCGGCGACCATTGGCCCCGAGCGGCCGATCCACATGTCCAAGGAGCCTGACCGGTGACCTTCTCCTTCCTGAATCCCCTGTACACAGCGGTGTCCTGGATCATCGTCCAGTTCCACTCGCTGTACAGCAACGTCTTCGACCCGGACGGTGGCTGGGCCTGGGGTCTGGCGATCGCCTCGATGGTGGTCGTCATCCGGATCTGCCTGATCCCGCTCTTCGTGAAGCAGATCAAGGCGACCCGGGCCATGCAGGCGATCCAGCCGAAGATGAAGGCCATCCAGGAGCGCTACAAGAACGACCGGCAGCGCCAGTCGGAAGAGATGATGAAGCTGTACAAGGAGGCGGGTACCAACCCGTTCTCCAGCTGCCTTCCCATCATCGTCCAGGCGCCGTTCTTCACCGCTCTCTACGGTGTGCTCGCCAAGGTCGCCAAGGGCCAGGACATCGGCGTCATCCACGGTGACCTGCTGACCAGCGCCGGCAAGGCGCACATCTTCGGCGCCCCGCTCTCCGCGACCTTCCTGGGCAGCAGCGAGACCAGCGTCAAGGTCGTCACCGCGGTGATGATCATCCTGATGTCGCTGTCGCAGTTCGTCACCCAGCGCCAGCTGATGACCAAGAACGTCGACCTCACGGTGAAGACGCCGTTCATGCAGCAGCAGAAGATGCTGATGTACGTCTTCCCGGTCATGTTCGCCGTCATGGGCATCAACTTCCCCGTCGGTGTCCTGGTCTACTGGCTGACCACCAACGTCTGGTCCATGGGCCAGCAGCTGATCGTCATCCGCAACAACCCGACTCCGGGCAGCAAGGCGTGGGACGAGCGGCAGGTGCGCCTCAAGAAGGCCGGTCGCCTGAACCCGGACGGCTCGGAGATCAAGGGCGCGCTGTGGGGCATGCTGCCCCCGTCGAAGGCGGCCATCAGCGCCGCCGCCGAGGCCTCCGCGACGGTCGAGGAGTCGGTCCAGGCGCGCCGCCAGCAGCCCCGCAAGCAGACCAAGGCCCAGCGCCAGCACACCGGCGGCCAGACCGCGAGCCTGACCAAGGACGCCCCGGCGGAGGAGGAGCCCGCGGACGCCGTCGTGGCCGACGCCGGCAGCACCAAGCCGGCCGCCGCCAAGCCGGGTACCTCGCGTCCCGGCGGCGCCAAGCCCGGCACCGCCCGTCAGCAGCCGAAGCGTGGCGGCCAGCGGCCGAAGAAGAAGTCCTGACCGGCTTCGCCCAGAGCTTCGTTCCCGGCCCACCCAACCTGGGCCTCATCTCCGAAGGAGTCCATCAGTGACGGAAGGCACCACCTCCGCCGTCGAGGCCGAGACCGCCGCCAGCGCCGACGAGAGCCTCATCGCCCGTCTGGAGCAGGAGGGCGACATCGCGGCGGACTACCTGGAGGGTCTGCTCGACATCGCCGACCTCGACGGTGACATCGACATGGACGTCGAGGGGGACCGCGCCCTGGTCTCCATCGTCAGCGACGGCAACGACCGGGCGATCCAGCGACTGGTCGGCCAGGACGGCGAGGTGCTGGAGGCCCTGCAGGAGCTGACCCGGTTGGCCGTCCACCGGGAGACCGGTGAGCGCAGCCGCCTCATGCTGGACATTGCCGGCTTCCGGGCCCGCAAGCGCGAGGAGCTCGCCGCGCTCGGTGCCAAGGCCGCCGAGCAGGCCAAGCGCACGGGCGAGCAGGTCAAGCTGCGGCCGATGACGCCCTTCGAGCGCAAGGTGGTCCACGACGCGGTCGCCGCGGCGGGTCTGCGCAGCGAGTCCGAGGGCGAAGAGCCCCAGCGGTGCGTGGTCGTGCTGCCGGCCTGAGGCCGGCACGTCGATGACCGGTCGCCGTGGTGACCGGTGCGCTTCACAGGACGCGACCCCGTCCGCCTCGTGCGGGCGGGGTCGTCGTCCCTTCGCAGGGCGGTGGCCCGGCGAGAGATGTTTCACGTGGAACTGTGCGGAGAGCGGGTCGGTGGATCCGGGGATCGGAGAGGTCGAGATGGACACGGAGAGCACGGCTGACGGCCAGCCGGGGGCGGGTGCCGTCAATCCGGCCGTTGAGGGCGAGGACGCCGCGGTCCCTGCCGCGGCCGACCCGGGCGAGGCACCGGCCGCGGCCCGGGCGGTCTTCGGCGACCGCTTCGACGCCGCGGTCCGCTACACCGAGCTGCTGGCCACCGCGGGCGTCCAGCGCGGGCTGATCGGGCCCCGCGAGGTGCCCCGGCTGTGGGACCGGCACGTGCTGAACTGCGCGGTGCTCGCCGAGCTGCTGCCGGCCGGCACCACCCTGTGCGACGTCGGCTCCGGCGCCGGCCTGCCGGGCATCCCGGTGGCGCTGGCCCGTCCGGACGTCTCGGTGACGCTGCTGGAGCCGCTGCTGCGGCGGACCACCTTCCTGGAGGAGGTCGTCCGGGAGCTGGGGCTGGAGAACGTCACCGTGCTGCGCGGCCGGGCCGAGGAGATGGTCGGCAAGCTGGCGGTCGACGTGGTGACCGCCCGCGCGGTGGCGCCGCTGGACCGGCTGGCCGGCTGGGGCATGCCGCTGCTCCGCCCGCACGGGCAGATGCTGGCGCTCAAGGGGGACAGCGCCGAGCAGGAGCTGGCCGACTCGCGGGCCGGGCTGACCAAGCTCGGCGCGGTCGAGTGGAGCGTGATCTCGGTCGGCGAGGGCACCCTGGAGACCTCGACCCGAGTGGTTCAGGTCAAGGCGGGGGAGAGCCCCGGCGGGGTGAAGGCGGCGACCCGGCGGGCCAAGGCGGCCCGGGCCGGCCGGACCGTGGGCACGACCCGTGCCGGTGAGCGCGGCCGGGGCGGGCGGCGCCGGGGCCGCTGACCCCGGGTGACGCCGCACACTTGCCACGACGGGCGGGTGGTCCTCCTGGAAGGGGAGGGCCACCCGCCCGTTGTCATTGAGGTGAAGAGCGGGCCACTGTACGGTCACCGGAGTGTCGCAACGTCAGATTTGCGACATAGCGGGCATGGTGTTTCACGTGAAACGTCGCTCCCTGCTCTCCGACGGTTTCGACTTGCGGCTCCGCCGCGGGCTCGGCCTCTTCCGGACGGCGACTGTTGCCGCTCCGGTTTCACGTGAAACACTGACCCCCATGCAGGACTCGGAGACCATCGACCAGATCGATGACACGCCCATCGCGCGTGCTGCCCAGGCTGCGGTCCAGGCGATCGGCCGGGCGGGTGAGGGGCTGCCCCGGCCCGCCGCGACCCGGGTGATCGTGGTCGCCAACCAGAAGGGTGGGGTCGGCAAGACGACCACCACCGTCAACATGGCCGCCTCGCTCGCGATGCACGGACTGCGCGTCCTGGTCGTCGACCTCGACCCGCAGGGGAACGCCTCCACCGCCCTCGGCATCGACCACCACGCCGAGGTGCCGTCGATCTACGACGTCCTCGTGGAGGGCAAGCCGCTGGCCGACGTGGTGCAGCCGGTGCTGGACGTCGAGGGACTCTTCTGCGTCCCCGCCACCATCGACCTGGCCGGCGCGGAGATCGAGCTGGTCTCGCTGGTGGCCCGGGAGAGCCGCCTCCAGCGCGCCATCGCCGCCTACGAGCAGCCGCTCGACTACATCCTGATCGACTGCCCGCCCTCGCTGGGCCTGCTGACGGTCAACGCCCTGGTGGCCGGCCAGGAGGTGCTGATCCCGATCCAGTGCGAGTACTACGCGCTGGAGGGCCTCGGCCAACTGCTGCGCAACGTCGAGCTGGTGCGCGCGCACCTCAACCCCTCGCTGCACGTCTCGACCATCCTGCTCACCATGTACGACGCCCGGACCAGGCTGGCCGCCCAGGTGGCCGACGAGGTCCGGACCCACTTCCAGCAGGAGGTGCTGAGCACGGCGATCCCGCGCTCGGTGCGCATCTCGGAGGCGCCCAGCTACGGTCAGACGGTGCTCACCTACGACCCGGGGTCGACCGGCGCGCTCTCCTACCTGGAGGCGGCCCGCGAGCTCGCGCTGCGTGCGGTGGGCCAGCAGGCCGGGGGCTCGCTGGTGGGTCAGCAGCGCAACAGCAGCGGTACGGGGCACGGTGCCCCGGTGGCACAGCACGGTACGACGGAGGGTCAGCAGTGAGTGGTGGTCGCAGGGGTCTGGGACGAGGGCTCGGGGCGCTGATCGGCCCCGCCGCGCCGGTGGACGGCGGGGCGGCGCAGACCGTCGCGCCTGCGCCGGCCTCGGTGGTGGCGCCCGGAGCGGTGTCGCCGGCCGCCGTCCCGGTGCTGCCGGGTGGTCGCGGCACGGTGGCGGCCAGGGCGGCCGCGGAGAGCCTGCGGGAGCAGCCGGCGCCGGTGCCCGGGGCCTTCTTCGCCGAGCTGCCGATCGACGCCATCACGCCCAACCCGCGTCAGCCGCGCGACGTCTTCGACGACGACAAGATGGCCGAGCTGGTCGCCTCCATCAAGGAGGTGGGCCTGCTCCAGCCGATCGTGGTGCGCCAGGCCGGGCCGGAGGCCTTCGAGCTGATCATGGGCGAGCGTCGCTGGCGCGCGTCCCGTGAGGCCGGGCTGAAGGTGATCCCGGCGATCGTCCGGGCCACCGATGACGACAAGCTCCTCCTGGACGCCCTCCTGGAGAACCTGCACCGGGCCGAACTGAACGCGCTGGAGGAGGCGGCCGCCTACGACCAGCTGCTCCAGGACTTCTCCTGCACCCACGACGAGCTGGCGGACCGGATCGGCCGCTCGCGGTCGCATGTGACCAACACCCTGCGGCTGCTGAAGCTCCCGTTGCCCATCCAGAACCGGATCGCCGCCGGGATCCTGTCCGCCGGGCACGCCAAGGCCCTGTGCAGCCTCACCGACTCGGCGCGCCAGGAGAAGCTGGCGGCCCGGATCAACCGCGAGGGCCTCTCGGTGCGGACCACCGAGGAGATCGTCAAGACGATGAACCTGGAGGACAAGCCGCAGCGCCAGGCGCCGAAGGCGGGCAAGCTGAACTCCCCGGCCTTCAACGACCTGGCGAGCCGGCTGTCGGACCGGTTCGACACCCGGGTCAAGGTCGAGGTGACGCAGCGCGGCGGCAAGCTCGGCAAGGGCAAGGTGGTACTGGAGTTCGGCTCGGTCGAGGACCTGAACCGGATCCTGGACAGCCTGGCCCCCGGTGAGGACGGACTGCGGCTGTCGCAGAGCTGAGGCCGGTCGAAGAGGCGTGACCCGATGGGTGCATGTTCCGCGTGAGCGCTGTTTCACGTGAAACATGCACCCGTCGGCGTTCGGGGGGAATGCTCGACTGTGGAGTGGACGAGGAGGTGCGGGGCATGGGACGCCGGATCGCTCCGCTGACGCTGGACAACCTCGCGGATCTGCCGACGACCTGCCGCTCCTGCGTGTTCTGGGAGCTGGACCCGGTGAGCGGGAAGGCCGCGGTGGAGTCCGGCAAGCCCGAGCTGGAGAAGGAGGGGTGGATCTCCGCGGTGCTGCTGGAGTGGGGCTCCTGCGGCCGGATCGTCTACGTGGACGACCAGCCCGCCGGGTTCGTGCTCTACGCGCCGCCGGCCTACGTGCCGCGCTCGCAGTCCTTCCCGACGAGTCCGGTGTCCCCGGACGCCGTCCAGCTGATGGTCAGCCGGGTGCTGCCGGGCTACCAGCGGCAGGGGCTCGGCCGGGTGCTCGTCCAGACGGTGGCCAAGGACCTGCTCGGGCGCGGCGTGCGGGCGATCGAGGCCTTCGGCACGACCGGGCGGGCGCCGACGAGCTGTGTGCTCCCGGCCGATCACCTGCTCGCGGTCGGCTTCAAGACCGTCCGCCCGCACGCCCGTTACCCGCGACTGCGGCTGGAGGCGCGGACCACGCTGTCCTGGCGCGGCGACGTGGAGGTGGCGCTGGAACGGCTGCTCGGCGGTGGCCGCAAGGAGCCGGCGCTGCGGCCCTTCTGAGCCGGTCGTCGTGAGCCGGTCGTCGTGAGCCGTCCGTGGTGAGCCGTCCGTCGTTCGCGCTCGGCGGTCTGCCCTCCGTCGTCGGTCGTCGGTCGTCCGTCGTCCGTCATTCGCCGGAGTGGCGTGGGAACGACGAAGGCGGGGCTCCCCGGTGATGGGGGAGCCCCGCCTTCGCGGTGGTCGAGGACCTAGATGTACTCGGCCAGCTCGCGCAGCAGCGCGGCCTTCGGACGGGCACCGGTGATGGACTTCACCGGCTCGCCGCCCTTGTACACGATCAGGGTCGGGATCGAGATGACGTTGTACTGGGCGGCCGTCACCTGGTTGGCGTCGACGTCGAGCTTGGCGACGGTCAGCTTGTCGCTGTGCTCGGCCGCGATCTCCTCCAGGATCGGGGCGACCTGGCGGCACGGGCCGCACCAGGTGGCCCAGAAGTCGACCAGTACGGGCTTGTCGCTGTCCAGGACGTCGGCCTGGAACGTCGCGTCGGTGACGGTGGTGGTGGCGCCGGCCACGGGGACTCCTCGGGATCGGACGGAGAGGGCTGCTGCCAGAAGAACAACGGGCGGGCCCGTTCTGTTTCTGCCTGGACGGGGCGGGGGTGTTCCACGTGGAACACGCGAGGCACCCCCGCGGGGGGATCGGTCGGTGTGGCGGGGCTCAGACCGCGACGGCGGCGGCGGCCTTGGACTCCAGGTCGTCCAGCGCGGCGAGGTAGCGCTCGGCGTCCAGGGCGGCGGAGCAGCCGGTGCCGGAGGCGGTGATGGCCTGGCGGTAGGTGTGGTCGACGACGTCGCCGGCGCCGAACACGCCCGGGATGTTGGTCCGGGTGGAGGGGGCCTCGACCTTGAGGTAGCCCTCGGCGTCGAGCTCCAGCTGACCCTTGAACAGCTCGGTGCGCGGGTCGTGGCCGATCGCGATGAACAGGCCGGTGACGGCCAGCTCGCGGGTCTCGCCGGTGGTGGTGTCGCGCAGCGTCACGCCGCTCAGCTTCGGGTCGCCGTGGATGGCCTCGACCGCGCTGTCCCACTCGAAGCGGATCTTCTCGTCGGCGAAGGCGCGCTCCTGCATCGCCTTGGAGGCGCGCAGGGTGTTCCGGCGGTGGATGATCGTGACGCTGCGGGCGAAGCGGGAGAGGAACGTGGCCTCCTCCAGGGCGGTGTCACCGCCACCGACGACCGCGATGTCCTGGTCGCGGAAGAAGAAGCCGTCGCAGGTCGCGCACCAGGAGACGCCGCGGCCGGAGAGCTTGTCCTCGTTGGGCAGGTCGAGCTTGCGGTGCTGCGAGCCGGTGGTGACGATCACGGCGCGGGCCTTGTGCACGTTGCCCTCGGAGTCGGTGACGGTCTTGATGTCACCCGTGAGGTCGACCGCGACGATGTCGTCCGGGATCAGCTCGGCGCCGAAGCGCTCGGCCTGGGCCCGCATGTTGTCCATCAGCTCCGGGCCCATGATGCCGTCCCGGAAGCCCGGGAAGTTCTCGACCTCGGTGGTGTTCATCAGCGCGCCGCCGGCGGTGACGGCCCCCTCGAAGACCAGCGGCTTGAGGGAGGCACGGGCCGTGTAGAGCGCGGCGGTGTAGCCGGCCGGGCCGGAACCGATGATGATCACGTTACGGACGTCGCTCACTGCATCTCCTGGTTCGCATCGCGACCCGCGTTTGCTGCGGGGAGGGCGGTCCTGCTCCGCCGCCCGGGACAACGACTGCCCAGTGTCTCGCATTCCCAGGCGGATCAGTACCAGGTGCCCGCACTCCGGAAGCCGCGTGGCGGCCCCGGCGTCGATCGCACGGGAACGGTGCCGGGTTCCGGAGCCCCGGCCGGGGCGGAGGCGGTCAGCGGGCGGGGGCGGTCAGTGGGCAGGGACCGCGTGGTGCAGCACGATCGTGCAGTCGGGGGAGCGCAGGTAGACGTCGACCTCGCCGGGCTTGCCGGGCACGGGGTAGACGAAGACGTCGACCGGGGCGCCGGCGTAGGTGCCGTGGTCGGTGGCCAGCGGCGTGCCCTTGGTGGGGGCCTGACAGGTCCGGCCGGTCTCGGGCGTCGCCTCCGGGGTGAGCGGCTGGCGCCCCTCGGCCGGCGCGGCGGCGGAGGGCTTGGCGACGCCGTTCGGGGGCGAGCCCACGATGGCGCCGGAGCGGGCCAGCAGCTGCTGGACCTGGGCGGCGAGCTGGTCGTCGCGGTAGTCGGTGCCCGCACCCAGGGCGTGCTCCGCCTTCGAGCTGTGTCCGGCGTCGGCGGTGGACGGCGCCGCGGCCGTCGTGGCCGCGTTGTGCGAGCCGGAGTCCGCCGGGTACAGCAGCGCGCCGCCGAGGCCGATCGCGGCGAGCGCGGCGGCGACGCCGAGCAGGAGGCCGACACGCCGCCGCCGGGGGCGGGGACGGCCGGGGCCGGTGGCACCGGCGGCCCGGGCGGGCGGCGCCACGGGGGCCGTCGCGGGGGCCGTCGCGGGCCGGGACGGCGGGGTCGGGGCAGCGGGGCCGCGCGTGCTCGCGGGGGCCTCGTACGGGCCTTCGGCGGCGTCGCGCCGGGCGGCCTCCTCGGCGAGGGCGGCGTCCAGCCGGGCGACGACGTCGGCCGGCATCGGCGGGGCCTCGACCTCGCCCAGCAGCGCCCGGACCTCGCCGAGCGCGTCGGCGGTCTCGCGGCAGTCGGCGCAGCCGGCCAGGTGCCGGTGCAGCGCCTCGACGGTGCCGGGGTCCTCGATCAGGTCCTCGGCGAGGTCGGCGAGCTCGTCGACGGAGGGGTGGGACCCGGGGGCGCCGGAGAAGTCGGAGGAGTGGGAGGAGCGGGAGGAATCGGAGGAGGAGAAGGGGGCGGTCATCGCGTGCTCGCGTCTCCTTCCAGAATCGTCCGGCCGTTGTCCGGGCCTGTTCCTGTGACGGTGCGGGCGCCGCTTGGGTTCCCCGGTTCGTTCCCTGGTCCGTTCCCCGCGGCCATCCGCCGTGGCGGTGCGGCGCCCTGGACGGACGCTGTTCCACGTGGAACATCGCCTCCGTCGCCCTCGCGGAGGTGGCGGACCAGCGGCAGCAGCCGGGCCCGCCCGCGGGCGCAGCGGCTCTTCACCGTGCCGACCGGCACGCCCAGCAGCTCGGCGGCCTCGGCGACCGGGTAGCCCTGCATGTCGACCAGGACGAGGGCGGCCCGCTGGTCGGCCGGCAGTTCGGCGAGCGCCGCGGCCACCTCGCGGTGCACCTCGGCCCGGACGACGGGGGAGTCGGCGGGTTCGGCGGAGCCCACCAGGGTGTCCAGCCGCTGCGGGTCGTCGTCCAGCGGGCTGGTGCGGCGGGTGGCGCTACGCCGGGCGCGGTCCAGGCAGGCGTTGACCACGATCCGGTGCAGCCACGTGGTGACCGCCGAGCGGCCCTGGAAGCCGGGTGCGGCGCGGAAAGCGGAGACCAGGGCGTCCTGGAGGGCGTCGGCGGCCTCTTCGCGGTCGCCCAGCGTGCGCAGGGCGACCGCCCAGAGCCGGTCGCGGTGGCGGTTGACCAGTTGCCCGAAGGCGTCCGGGTCGCCGGCGACGTGCCGGGCGAGCAGCGTCGCGTCGTCGTCCGCCACTGTCACCCCTTGACCCCTTGCCGTCGTTCGGGCGACCGGAGCGCCGGTCAGCCGAAGACCTTCACCTCGGCGACGTGGCCGTGGTACTTGCCGTCGTTGACATCCTTCGTCAGGGCGGTCAGCCAGAGCAAGAGGTAACGCGTGGTGACCGGGGTGTCGAGGTTGTACGAGACGTTGGTGCCGCTCTGCTTGCCGAGGACGCTGAAGGCCTCCGGCTTAGCGTCCATGGGGTTGGTGGCGCCGGTCGGGGGCAGCCGGAGCTCCGCGGTCTGGTCGCCGCCCGAGAACAGGACGGTCACGGAGGAGACCGTCTGCATCGAGCCGAGGTCGATCATCAGCCCGGTGCCGGACTTGAGGGCGGGCTTCGTGGGGCCGAACTGGTCGTAGTAGTAGTTGGTGTCCCAGGAGGTGTTCGGGTTGCCGTCGTAGGCGTTCGCGAGGGTGTCCTTGCCCTCGGGCTCCCCGGGGTTGCGCCCGAGCGGGTTGTACGACTGGGCGTCCTTGATCTGGATCTGCACGGGTGGGTGCGTGGCCGCGTGCGCGGTCGGCGCGCTGCTGCTGACCGACGGCTGCGGGGCCGCGACGGCCGAGCCGTTGTTGCGCAGGTGGTCGACGGCCTGCCAGGAGGCGACGCCGATGGCGCCCAGCGCGACCGTCCAGGCCGTCGCCTTGAGCGCCCGGCGCAGCCGCCGCCGGGTGCGGCGGGTCGAGGTGGGGCGGGACGAGGCGGGCAGCGGCGGTACGACGGGACCGTCGATCACGCGCGTCGGGTTGGGCGCGGTCGGCAGGGCGTGGGTGTTGTGCCGGGGCGGCGGGGTGAAGACGGGCAGCTCGGGCTCGGGCTGGCGGATGCGCGGCATCAGCGCGATCGCCTTGGCGAGCTCCTCCGGTGTGGTGATCGGCTCGGCGTGGTGCGGCGGGTGGTCGAACAGGGCGCGCGCGGCGAGCTCGGACAGGCCCTTGTGGACGCCGGCCCTGACCTGGTCGGGGGCGGCGTTCTGGAGGCCCTTCGGCAGGCCCCGCAGGTCGTAGCGGTCCTCGGGGTAGGGCCAGCGGTGGGTGAGCGCGGCGAAGAGCAGGGCGCCGATCGCGCGGGTGTCGGCGCGCTCGGCGTCGTCGGTGTCGCCGTCGGCGGGCAGGCCGCGCAGGGCGGCGTCCACCGCGATGCCGTTGATCCGGTACTGGCCGCTGTCGGTGCGCAGCACGCAGCGCGGGGTGAGGCGCAGGTGGGCCTGGCCGCGCCGGTGCGCGGCGGCGACCGCGTCGGTCACCTGGCGGACCATCTGGTAGGCGTCGTGCGGCTCCATCGGGCCGTCGGCGAGCAGCTTGGCGAGGTCGGAGGCGTGCGGCAGCCACTCCCGCACGACGTAGACCAGCTCGCCCTCCTGGACGGCGTCGAGGACCTGGACGAAGCGCGGGTCGCCGAGCAGGGCGGCGGACTTGGCGGCGGCGAGCACCTTGCGGGCGCGCTGCTGGCCGGAGGCCATCAGGTGGACGCCGACGGCCCGGCGCAGCTTCTCGTCGACGGCGCGCCAGCTGCTGAAGGTCTCGGTCTGGGAGATGCACTCCTCCAGCCGGTACCGGTGGCCGATCTTGTCGCCGCTGTGCCGCAGCGGCGCGGGGAGGGTGCGGGGGAGGGCGGCGGTGTCGCGCGGGTCGACGGTGGGCTGCGGGTCGGTGGGTGTGCGGCGGGGGGTGCCGTTGACCGGCTCCGGGGCCGCGGCGGGCTTCGGCTTGCCGCCGCCGGCGGCGAGTTCGGCGGCGATCTCGTCGACCGAGAGCGGCGCGGTGATCTCCGAGGTCTCCTCGCTGACCGACGTGTCGTCGGCGGAGGAGTCCGTGCCGGAGTCGGGCTCGGCCGGGTCGGAGTCGGCCGAGCCAGCCGGGGAGGAGGTGACGGGGGAGGGGGCGTTGTCGCCCGGGGAGGTCTTCGCGCCCGCGAGCTCGTCGATCGCCGCGGCCAGTGCGGCGTCGTCCGCCGCCGCGTCAGCTGCTGACGTGTCGACGACCGCCTTGGTGCCATCAGCCACCGTGGTCCTGCCTCCCCTTGTGTCGCCCCGGCTGAGAGAGTCGCTGGAGCCCGTGGGTTGGCGGCCCTGTGCTCCAGGACAATTGTGCCCACTCTTCTCCACCGGGTACGACCGCTGAGGGGTCCGCTCGGTTGCGTGAAGGTGGAGAGATGTGGTGCAGAACCGACACCGGGCCGCCACCTGACGGGCCGGGTGGGCCCGGTGCGGGTGGCGGCCCGGTGCCGGGCCGGACCGGCTCGTGAGCCGATCGTTATGGTTGACGCCCGGTCAGGGTGTCGGCCGGTCCGGCCGGTTGGTGCGGTGGGTCAGCGGCCGAGCCGGCCGCGCACCATGCCGAGCATGGCGTTGAGCTCCTCGATCCGCAGTCTTTTCGCGATGAGCACGAACACGGCGAGCTGCAGGCCGCCCGCCACGACGACGGAGGCGACGCTGCCGGGCCAGCCGCCGAGCACCCGCTGGACCGCCAGGCTGACGCCGAGCCCGACCAGGGCGGCCGGGACGCACGCGGCGGTCAGGCGGCTGTAGGTCCTCCCGATGCTCTTGGTGTCCAGCCCGCCGATCTTCTTCTTCAGCTTCGGCACGGCGACCGTCACCCCGACGGCGTAGGCGAGGCCGTAGCCGAAGGCCATGCCGGTCACCGTCCACTGCGGGGGCAGGGTGAACCAGCAGATCAGCGAGAAGCCGGCCTGGCAGGCCGCCACCCAGACGGTGTTGGAGAACGGCGTCCGGGTGTCCTCGTAGGCGTAGAAGCCGCGCAGCATGACGTACTGCGCCGAGTACGGGATCAGGCCGAGCGCGAAGGCGGAGAGCATCAGGCCGACGTTGGTGGCGTTGTCCAGGGAGGCGGTGCCGCCGCCGACCGCGTAGATCGAGCGGCCGATCGCCGGGCCGAGGGCCAGGAACAGGAACGCGGCCGGGACGACCGCCACCGCGGTGGTGCGCAGCCCGTACGACAGGTCGTCGCGGACGGCGCCGGCGTCCTCGTCGGCCGCCGCCCGGGAGAGCCGGGGGAGCACCGCGCTCATGATCGAGACGGTGATGACGGCCTGCGGGAGCTGCCAGATCAGCAGCGCGTTGGAGAACGCGGCGAGGCCGACGCCGCCGTGGCCGCCGTGCTCGGCGGCGCTGCCGGCGGCGGTGGCCAGCTGGGTGATGACGAGGTAGCCGGCCTGGTTGGCGAGCACGAAGAAGAACGTCCACTTGGCGAGGCGGGCGGCCTTGCCGAGGCCGTGACCGCGCCAGTCGAAGCGCGGACGGAAGTGGAAGTCGGCTGCCCGCAGGTACGGGATCATCGCCAGCGACTGGACGACCAGGCCGATCAGGGTGCCGAGGCCGAGCAGCCGCACGCCCTCGGGGGTGATGTTCTCCGGCGTCACCTGGGTGGTGTTGAAGCCCCCGTAGACCCAGATGTAGGCGGCGAAGGTGAAGATCACCACGATGTTGTTGAGGACCGGGGTCCACATCATCGCGCCGAACCGGCCGCGGGCGTTGAGGATCTGGCCCATCACCACATGGATGCCCATGAAGAAGATGGTGGGCAGGCAGTACCGGGCCAGCGCGACGGTGGTGTCGGCGCGGGCGGCGTTCTCCATCATCGGGTGTGCGATCAGCTGCACCAGGATCGGGGCCCCGAGCACGGCCAGGAACACCACGCCGCCGAGGCCGACCATCACCAGGGTGAGCAGCCGGCTGGCGTAGGCGGTGCCGCCGTCCTCGTCGTTCTTCATGCTGCGGACCAGCTGCGGCACGAAGACGGCGTTCAGCGCGCCGCCGCCGATCAGGATGTACAGCAGGGTCGGCAGGGTGTTCGCCGCGTTGTACGAGTCACCCATGACGGCGATGCCGATCGCGCCCGCGATCACCATCGTGCGCAGGAAGCCGGTGCCGCGGGAGACCAGCGTGCCGGCCGCCATGATCGCGCTGGAGTTCAGCAGGCTCGCGACCTTGCCACCGCCACCGCCGGCCGCCGGGGCGGACTCGGCGGGCGGCGCCTCGGCGGCGTGGCCCTCGGCGGCGAGGTCCTCCAGCGGCTCGACCGCGGGCGGCAGCGCCACCGCGGCCACCTGCATGGTGGCCTCCTCCTCGGACAGCGGCGGGTCGAACTCGATCGGGGGCACGAACGGGCGCGGCGCGTCGCCGCGGCCCTCCTGCTGCGGGTACCCGCCCGCGGGCGGGAACGGCGCGGGCCCGGACGGCGCGGGGGCCGGCACGTCGCCCGCGGCAGGAAGTACGCCGGCCGGCGGGACGGCTGCGGGCCGGGGCGCCGACGGCGGGGCCGCGGCCTCCGTCCGGCCACCGCCGAACAGCGCGTCCACGCCGACGTACTCGGTGGTCTCGCTGTCCCACTGGGAGGAGTGCGCCGGACCGGGCTCCCACTGCGGCTGCGGCTGCTCCGCGGCACCCCACCGGCCACCGGCCGCCGGGGCCTCCTCGCGGGGCTCGCGCCAGCCGACCGGGGTGTCCCAGCCGGGCTGCACCGGCGGCACCGGCGGCGCGAACGGCGTCGCCGGGACCGGCGCCGGGTAGCCGCCGGCCTGCGGCGGCAGCTGCGGCGGCACGTCGTACGCGGCGGCCTGCGGCTGCGGCGCGGCGGGCCCGGCCGCCCGGAGGCCGTACGGGTCCTGACCGTCCTGCGGGCCCTGGTACGCGTCGGCCGCGTACGGGTCCTGGGCGTAGGTGTCGGCCACGTACCAGTCGCCGGACGGCGACTCGGCACCCGGCCGGTTCTCACCGCGGCCCGGCGGCCGCTCCTCGCTGCGCCCGGTCATGTCACCTCTTCGCGTTCGTGGGGGAGGCCGACCCGGTCGGGTGCGGGGTCGGCGGTATCAAGGACCAACCTTCTCATCACTGGAGGTCCGATCCCGGCCATCGGCGCTGCTGGCGCGCGGTGTCTGCGCGGGATCCTCACCGGTGGAGCCGCCCCCGTCGCCGTGGGCCCCGTCGTCCTCGTGTTCCCCGTGGCCTTCGGGGGCCGCGTGGTCCGCGAGGTCCTCGGGGTCCTCGGGGTCCTCGTCGTCCGGCCCCCCGGCCGGGCCGCCCGTCCCGGCGTCGCCGATCGGCTGGTCGCCGTCCTCGTGCGGCTGCCCGGCCCGCCGCTTGCGCTGGCGGACGAAGCGCAGGGCGGCCAGCAGGAGGAGCACCACCCCGCCCGCGAAGACGTACAGGACCCCGTTGGTCACCGAGGTGACCTCCACCTGGAAGTTCTGCGCCTCGCCGTACGGGCGCGGGTCGGGTCCGGTGGTGAAGAGCTGGGCGGTCATGTTGACCGGGCCGTTGCTGCGGGCCAGCGCCTGGAACCGCACGGTGACGCCCTGCGCGGCCGGGATGACCAGGTCCTCCTGCGTGGCCACCGACAGCCGGTTCTGCTGGTGCGAGATGAGCTGGAGCCTGAGGTTGGTGACCGTCTGGGTGAGGTCGTTGCGCACGCTGACCTGGAGCTGGCCGGTGTTCCCCGCGAGGGTGACCGAGGTCTTCGGCGGTACCTTCACCGCCTTCGTCAGCTCCTTGAGGTACTCCTTCACGCCGTCGCGGTACGCGCTCCCCCCGCGGGCGTCGGAGCGCCACTCGGTGGACAGCGAACGGACCATGGCCGCGCTGAACGGGCCGCGCACCCGCTGCGGAAGGGTGAGCACCTGCATCAGGGTGTCGAGGTCGTACTGGACGCGGTCGGTGCCGCTCAGGTCGGCCGCCGACAGCTCGGAGGCACGGGACTTGGCCGGGTAGTCGGTGGCGGCCGGGACGGCGGTGGTGGCCCCGGGGTCGGGCGCGGCCTGCGCCACGGCGTCCAGCTTCGCCGGCTCGACCCACTTGCCGTTCGCCGCCGTCTGGAGGGCGCCCGCCAGCACCTTGGCGGTGGCCACGGTCAGCTCGCGCGGCGGCAGGACCAGCAGGCCGCGCTGGTTCTGCGGCTGCTCGTGGGTGATCGCGTAGGTCTCGGCGAGGAAGCGCTGGGTCGCCAGGGTCTGGGCCTGCGGCGTGCTCAGGTCGCCGTCGAACAGGGCGGAGACGGTCTCGTCCGCCACCACGGCGTTCTGCCCGTTGCCGACCGGGCGCACCGCGGTCGGCGTGTGGTTGAGCGTGTCCGGCTCCGGCATGCTCGCGCCGTCGACCAGCAGCAGGCCGCTGCCCGCCTGCTTGGCGACGCCGGCGATCTGCTGGTCCAGGTAGCCCTGGTAGGGCCAGGCGACGTCGGAACGGGTGTCCACCGACAGCCGGCCCTCGACGGTCAGCCGGCCGGCGGTCGCGGCCTTGTTCAGGGCGGTGCCCATGCCGCCCAGGTCCGAGCCGTTGTGGGCGATCGAGGCGATGTCCGGGTCGGCGTACGGGAGCGCCACCACCTGGTTGCCGGGCTTGGCGACGGCGGTCCGCAGCTTCTCCAGCCAGGCCGTCGCGGCCGCCTGGCCGGCGCCGACGAAGGTGTTGTCGTCCTTGGCCGGCTTGCCGTCCTTCTCGGTGCCCGGCTTCTGCACCCGGTAGCCCTTGGTCATCGCGAACGCGGTGTCCAGCAGGTCCGGGTCGATCGTCCAGGTCAGGCCGGTCAGCTTCGAGCCGGTGTCCACCAGCTCGTACAGCCGGCCGCCGGGGGCGAACTCGGCGGCCAGGCTGTCGTCGCGCAGCACCGAGACCGTCTGGTCGTTCTCGGAGGTGGTCTGCGCGGCCAGTTCGGGACCGTGCACCAGCGGCCAGACGGTGGCGACCCTGGTCGGCTGGGCGTCGCCGGGGTTCCCGTTGTACGTCAGGAAGGTGCGGGCGATGCCCAGCGCCCGCTCGTGCTGGTTGTCGGCGGTCGAGCCCCAGGCGTCCACCGCGAGCTCGTAGACGCCGTCGCCGTTCAGCTGGAGGTCGTTGACCGCGACGCCGAGGGTGTAGGCCTGGCTCTGGCCGGGGGCGAGCTCGGGCAGCGCGTACTGCGGGCTGTCCAGCTCTATGCCGTCCGCGCCGAGCGGGGAGGTGCGGGTGGCCACGGTCTGCAGCTCGCTGCGCCGCTGCAGGGGCTTGCCCAGCGACGGCTTGCGGACGGCCGCGTGGGCGCCCTTGAGCACGGACTTGCCGCCGTTGGTCACGTGCCCGGTGATCGTCACCGTGCCGTTCGGGCTGGCCACCTGGGGGGCCACCGTGTCGATCGTCATGACCACCGGGGACTCGGGCGAGACCGCGCCCTCCGCGGCCGGCACGTCGCCGCCGGCCGGCAGCGCGCCCGCCGGGGCGGCGGCGATCACCGCCAGCACGGCTCCCAGGGCGGCCGCGAGCCGCCGTGCCGTGCGGCGGCCGGGGCGCCGCACGTCGGCGGGATCCCCGGGCCGTCCAGGCCGTCCGTGTCCCCCCAGGCCCGAGTGCCGTGCCGGCTCACTCACTCGTTTCGCCCTCGCCGTTCTCGATCGCTCGCTGCTGCTGATGCTGTTCGCCTGACGCTGTTCGCCGCTCGTCGCCGCGACCGCCGCCGCGGGCCGAGAGGATCAGCCGTGCGAAGCAGCCGGGTAGGGGCAGCCGTGACGAGTGCGGCCTCCGGTCGCCCGGCCGGCCGTGGTGGCACGCGGCACCGCAATCCCCTGTCCGGTGCCCGAGAACTCGTTCACCGGCATGGTAACGATGCGGCCCCGGGTGCGGTGTTGCGGGTCTTGGGGTGAGACGCCGAAAACGCGCGGGCGGTTGACCTGTGCAGGCACGTACCCTTGTGAGCCGTGTCCACTGCCAATGAGCCCGCCGCCCGCACCCATCCTTCCAGCACCGCGACCCAGGTCGTACCAGGCCTGAGCGAGGCCCAGACGCTGGGCCTGCAAGAGCTGCTGCGGGTGTCGCCGGTCGCCGACGAGATCGCCCGCCGCTTCCAGGCCGCCGGGCACCGGCTGGCGCTGGTCGGCGGCTCCGTGCGCGACGCGCTGCTCGGCCGGCTCGGCAACGACCTGGACTTCACCACCGACGCCCGCCCGCAGCAGGTCCTCAAGCTGGTCAAGGGCTGGGCGGACGCCGTCTGGGACGTCGGCATCGCCTTCGGCACGGTCGGCGCCCGCAAGGACACCCCGCAGGGCTCCTTCCTGATCGAGATCACCACCTACCGGTCCGAGGCCTACGACCGCACCTCCCGCAAGCCCGAGGTCACCTACGGCGACACCATCGAGCAGGACCTGGTCCGCCGCGACTTCACCGTCAACGCGATGGCCGTCGACCTGCCCGGGCGCGGCTTCGTCGACCCGCACCACGGCCTCGACGACCTGGAGGCCCGGGTCCTGCGCACCCCCGCCACCCCCGAGGAGTCCTTCTCCGACGACCCGCTGCGGATGATGCGCGCCGCCCGCTTCGCCGCCCAGCTCGACTTCGACCCGGCCCCCGAGGTCGTCGCCGCGATGACCGCGATGGCCGAGCGGATCACCATCGTCTCGGCCGAGCGGGTCCAGGCCGAGCTCAACAAGCTGCTGCTGGCCGCCCACCCGGTGAAGGGCCTGCGGCTGCTGGTCGACACCGGCCTGGCCGGGCACGTCGTGCCCGAGCTGCCCGCGCTGCGCCTGGAGCGCGACGAGCACCACCGGCACAAGGACGTCTACGAGCACTCGCTGACCGTCCTGGAGCAGGCCATCGACCTGGAGCAGGACGGCCCCGACCTCACCCTGCGCCTGGCCGCGCTGCTGCACGACATCGGCAAGCCGCGCACCCGCCGCTTCGAGTCCGACGGCCGGGTCTCCTTCCACCACCACGAGGTGGTCGGCGCGAAGATGACCCGCAAGCGGATGCGCGAGCTCAAGTACTCCAAGGAGCTCACCGAGGACGTCTCGCGCCTGGTCGAGCTGCACCTGCGCTTCCACGGCTACGGCGGCGGCGAGTGGACCGACTCCGCGGTGCGCCGCTACGTCGCCGACGCCGGGCCGCTGCTGGAGCGCCTGCACAAGCTGACCCGCTCCGACTGCACCACCCGCAACCGCAAGAAGGCGGCGACGCTGTCGCGCACCTACGACGGCCTGGAGCAGCGCATCGGCGAGCTGAAGGCCCAGGAGGAGCTGGACGCCATCCGCCCGGCGCTGGACGGCAACCAGATCATGGAGCTGCTCGGCCTCAAGCCGGGTCCGCAGGTCGGCAAGGCCTACAAGCACATGCTCGAACTCCGGCTGGAGAACGGCCCGATGGAGCACGACGAGGCGGTGGCCGCCCTCCGCGCGTGGTGGGCGGAGCAGCAGCAGCAGCAGGGCTGAGCGAACGCGACGAAGGGCGGTCCCGGCATCCGGGACCGCCCCTCGTGCGTGCCCGGTCAGGTGTGGATCGACTGCAGGCACAGGACGTAGCTCAGCCCCTGCGTCCCGCCGTCCTTGGTGTAGCTGCTGTCGGACTTCGGCTGCGCGTCGCAGACCTTGTCGTCCGAGGTGGCCGGGTACTTCCAGAGCACCTTGTACTGGGCGCGCTGGTCGGTGCACGGCAGCATGCTGATCCGCGGGTGCGGGTCGTGCGTCGCCCCGGTGCCGTTCTCGTTGCGCAGGCAGTCGCCGACCTTGGCCGAGTCGATGCTCGCCGGAGCCGGGACCGGGGCCTGCGGCTTGCCGGAGGTGTCCGGCGGCAGCGAGAAGGTCGGCGTGGGGATCGGCGGGAGGCTGAAGCTGGGCATCGGCGGCACCGACACGGTCGGCATGACGATCGGGTGGGACACGTACGGGTCGGGCTTGGGGAGGAAGGCGCCCGCGGCGATCAGCGAGATCACCGTGATGATCCAGCCGACCGGCAGCAGCAGCATGAACATGTGCGGGCGCTTGGACAGCGGGACGCCCGGGTCGAGCTGCGGGCCGTGGGTGCCGGGGGCGGGCGGCGGCAGGTCCTTGAGCCGGTTGTGGGGGCCCAGGTTCAGCAGCAGCGTGATGATCGTCATCGGGAAGCCGAGGAAGCTCCACCAGCCCTGGACCAGGGTCCGCGCGGACATGTCGCGCACGGTGGCGTCACCGCAGACGCGGCAGAACGGCCCCCGCATCTTCAGGAACCGCAGGACCACGATGATGCCCTGGTGGCCGCGGACGGTGGTCTCCACGGCGGGGAAGCCGCCGCAGAAGCGGCAGACCGGGCCCTGCGGGACGGCGCCGCCCGGGTAGCCGTAGCCGTACGCCGCCGGGTCGGGCGCGGGCGCGGCGGGCGGGTACCCGTAGTTCATCGGCGGCGGGGCCGGCTGGCCGTACGGGTTGCCGCCGGCGTACGGGTTGGCGTCGTTCGGCGGCGGAGCGCCGTAGGGCATCTGGGGAGGCGGAACGGACAAGGGGTCCCCCGGGGGAAACGGTGACGGACAAGTCGGACGGGCCGGACGGGAAGCCCGGCCGGAGGTCAGGAGGCGCCGACCGGCGGCGTGCCGGCGGGCGTCAGCGGGCCGAGGCACAGCACGTACCGCTTCTTGTTCCAGCGGCGGCCGCTCTTGCCGGAGACGGCGCCGGTGGACTGCGGCGTCTGCCGGCAGCGGCTGACGTCGGTGGTGTCCTCGAACTTCGACAGGACTCGGTAATTCGCCTTGCTGTCAGTGCACTTGACGATCTCGACGTCGCGCGTGCCGCTCACCCGGACGCAGTCGCCGGGCTTGGCGCTGCTGACGCTCGGGCCGCCGTACAGGTAGCCGCCGCCCACCACGGCGGCGGCGATCAGCACACCGACGGCCTTCAGTTTCGAACGGGTGGTGCGCTTGGCGACCGGCGGGGCGGGCTGCGGGTAGTTGTACGGCCCCGCGGGCGGGTACGGCTGGGCCGGCTGCGGCGGCCCGGCGTACGGCTGTGGCGGCGCCCCGTACGCGGGTGGCGGTCCGTAGCCGGGCGGGCCCGGCTGGGCGGGCACCTGCGGGGGCGGCGGACCGTACGGCTGCGCCCCGTAGCCGGGCGGCGCGGCGTACTGTGGGGCCGGCGGGGGCGGCCCGTACTGCGGCGGAGGCCCGTAAGGGCCGGGCGGTGTGCTCATCAGGTAGTCCCCCGTGACCGAATGCTGTCGCTCCGACAGGTCTGACGTACCTTAGCGACCCTCTGTGACGCCCCCGGTTTCGAGCCCCCGCGGAACCTCAGGAGACCTGGTCACCGGGCAGCGGCCCGTGCCGCCGGGCCGCGCGGAAGTACAGGAGCGCCGACAGCGCGTACACCGCCGCCACCCCGACGACCACCACGACCGACCGCCCGGACAGCGGCAGCACCAGGGCGGTGACCACGGCGGCGGCCACGAAGGCGACGTTGAACAGCACGTCGTAGATGGCGAACACCCGGCCGCGGTAGTCGTCCTCGACGGACTCCTGGACCACGGTGTCCGCGCAGATCTTGGTGCCCTGGGTGACCACCCCGAGCAGCAGCGCGGCCGCCAGGCAGGGCACCAGCGAGAAGCTCAGCCCGAGCGCGGGGACGAACACCACCGGCGCCACCAGGCAGGCCGTCATCCAGCCGGCCAGGCCGAGCCGGCGGGAGCACCACGGGCTGACCACCGCGGCGATGAAGAACCCGGCGGCGGACAGGCCGACCGCCTGGCCGAGGGTGACCAGCCCGGCCGCGCTGTCGGCCGGGTCGTTGAAGGTGTACCGCGCGAGCATCACCACGACGACGATCAGCACGCCGTAGCAGAACCGGGCCGCCGTCACGGCGGCCAGCGCGTGCACGGCGGGCCGGCAGTCCCGCACCAGGTGGCGGACGGCGGCGCCGAGCTCGACCGCGGCCCGGACGAGCGCCTGGCCGAGCGCCGGACGGTCGGGGTGGTGCTCGGGGCCGAGCAGGTCGCGGTGCATCCGGCGGGCGGCCAGCGCGGCCGACAGGTAGAGCACCGCGGCCACCGTGACGAGCGCGGCGTCGGCCTTCGGTCCGGGCGTCATCACCTGGTGCAGCAGGAAGCCGATGAGCCCGCCCAGGGCGGCGGCGACGGTGCCGAGGGTGGGGGAGAGCGCGTTGGCGGTGACCAGCTGCTCCTGGCGCACCACCCGGGGCAGGGCGGCGGACAGCCCCGCCAGGATGAACCGGTTGAGTGCCGTGACCAGCAGCGCCGAGGCAAAGAACAGCCAGGTCGGCGCCTCGGCCAGGAGCAGCACCCCGGTCACCAGGCCCAGCCCGAAGCGGGCCAGGTTGCCGAAGTAGAGCACCTGGCGGCGGCGCCAGCGGTCCAGCAGGACGCCGGCGAACGGTCCGATCACGGAGAACGGCAGCAGCATCACGGCCAGCACCGAGGCGATGTCGGCGGGGGAGGACTGCTTCTCCGGGGAGAACACGACGTAGGCGGCCAGCGAGACCTGGAAGACGCCGTCCGAGAGCTGGGAGAGCACCCGGGCGGTCAGCAGTCTGCGGAAGTCCCGGCCCCGGAGCAGCTGGAGGAGCGTGGCGCGCTGCGCGGACTGGTGGGTGCTGCCGTTCTCGGTGATCGCCACCCGCCCAGAGTGCCACGGAACCGGTCGAGGTTTCACGTGAAACATTCGCCGGGAAACGGTGAAGGGCCCACGATCCCGTGATCGTGGGCCCTTCCGAGGAGCTATGGACGGTTATGCACCGTCACATCAACTCAGCGCTCAGCGCTCGACCTCGCCGCGGATGAACTTCTCCACGTTCTCCTTGGCCTCGTCGTCGAAGTACTGCACCGGCGGCGACTTCATGAAGTACGAGGAGGCGGAGAGGATCGGGCCGCCGATGCCGCGGTCCTTGGCGATCTTGGCGGCGCGCACGGCGTCGATGATGACACCGGCGGAGTTCGGGGAGTCCCAGACCTCGAGCTTGTACTCCAGGTTCAGCGGGACGTCACCGAACGCGCGGCCCTCGAGGCGGACGTACGCCCACTTGCGGTCGTCCAGCCACGCCACGTAGTCCGAGGGACCGATGTGGACGTTCTTGGCGCCCAGCTCGCGGTCGCGGATCTGCGAGGTGACGGCCTGGGTCTTGGAGATCTTCTTCGACTCCAGGCGCTCGCGCTCGAGCATGTTCTTGAAGTCCATGTTGCCGCCGACGTTCAGCTGCATGGTGCGCTCGAGGATGACACCGCGGTCCTCGAACAGCTTCGCCATCACGCGGTGCGTGATGGTGGCGCCGACCTGGGACTTGATGTCGTCACCGACGATCGGCACGCCGGCCTCGGTGAACTTGTCCGCCCACTCCTTGGTGCCCGCGATGAACACCGGCAGGGCGTTCACGAAGGCGACCTTGGCGTCGATGGCGCACTGGGCGTAGAACTTGGCCGCCTTCTCGGAACCGACGGGCAGGTAGCAGACCAGGACGTCGACCTGCTTGTCCTTGAGGACCTGGACGACGTCGGCCGGGGCCTCGTCGGACTCCTCGATGGTCTCCAGGTAGTACTTGCCCAGGCCGTCGAGGGTGTGGCCGCGCTGGACGGTGACGCCGGTCGGCGGCACGTCGCAGATCTTGATGGTGTTGTTCTCGCTGTTGCCGATGGCGTCGGCCAGGTCGAAGCCGACCTTCTTGGCGTCGACGTCGAACGCGGCGACGAACTCCACGTCACGGACGTGGTAGTCACCGAACTGGACGTGCATCAGGCCGGGGACCTTGCCGGCCGGGTCGGCGTCCTTGTAGTACTCGACACCCTGCACCAGCGACGCGGCGCAGTTGCCCACGCCCACGATGGCTACGCGAACCGAACCCATTCCGGTTGCTCCCTGTGATCTCATGAGGGCCGCCGGGATCGGCGGCACTCGTCCTGCTTCTTCGAATGACTGCTTGTACGGGCGCGAGGCGCCCACTCCTGCCGCGTGGCTGACGCGGGCTCAGCGCTCCTGGGCGGAGCGCCCCGGGCGGTCGTACGGTGGCCCGGACGGGTCGGGGGACCCGGTCTCCCGGCCACGGCCGTCCGAAGTCTTGGGGGGTGTGGCGGCGGGGCTGCCGCCGGTGGCGGGCCCGGTCCGGCCGGTGCGGTTGGCCCGCTCGGTCTCGATCAGCTCGTTGAGCCACCGGACCTCGCGCTCCACCGACTCCAGTCCGTGCCGCTGCAGCTCGATGGTGTAGTCGTCGAACCGCTCGCGGGCCCTGGCCAGCGAGTTGCGCATCCGCTCCAGGCGCTCCTCCAGGCGGCTGCGGCGGCCCTCCAGGACGCGCATCCGCACGGCCCGGTCGGTCTGGCCGAAGAACGCGAAGTGGACGCCGAAGTGCTCGTCCTCCCATGCGTCGGGGCCCGAGTCGGCGAGCAGCTCCTCGAAGCGCTGCTTGCCCTCGGGGGAGAGCCGGTAGACGATCTTGGACCGCTTGCCGTTGAGCGCCGTCGCCGGGACGTACTCGACGTCCGGGTTGTCCTCGACCAGGAAACCCTGGGCGACCAGGCTCTTCAGGCAGGGGTAGAGCGTTCCGTAGGAGAGGGCGCGGAACGTGCCGAGCAGGATGTTGAGCCGCTTGCGCAGCTCGTAGCCGTGCATCGGGGCGTCGTGGAGCAGGCCGAGGACGGCGAACTCCAGCACTCCTGAGCGCCTGCCCATGCCGTCGTCCTCCTTCCCTCCGGCCGGTGTCCGGCCGCCGTGTCGGGCGGTATGCCGCTTCGATGTATCGGCTCGATATATCGAGAACAGTAAACCTGGCCTTCCGAACGGGCAAGGGGGGCACGCGTGAATGTGATCACAAGCCGACGCGCGGGGATGGTTGGCAACGGGCGTGTAATGATCTGCTGCCCTTTTGTGGCAATTGGCGATTGATGCCCGATTAGGTGCATTTCAGGTCTGCGTACGCTGTCGCGTGTGCACGAGGACCACCTCCTGGAGCAGGGCGGTTGGCGGGCATCGAACGTGAACCCTGCCTTCAGGCTGGAACCGCCTGGCGAGGAGTGGCTGGAACATGAGCGAACGACGGCGGAGGACGCCCGGCCCGGGTGGAGAGGGGCAGCAGCCTCCGGGTGACGGAGCCCGCCGGGGTGGGCCCGGACCGGACGAGCTGAGCTCGCAAGGGCTCGGCCGGCGCCGGCCCGCGGGCGTCCGGGACACCGCTCAGCAGCCGCGGATGACCAGGGCCGAGATGCGCAAGGCCGCCCAGAAGAAGGGCAAGGGCGGCCGGGGCGGTGCTGCTGCGGCAGCTGCCGCAGCGGCCGGGCCCGGCAAGAAGCGCTTCATCGACTACCCGCGCTACGGCAAGACCGGCATCAGGCGCTGGCTGCCGTCGTGGCGCGTGTGGCTGAGCGGCTTCCTGCTGTTCTTCGCGTGCTTCGTGGGCTTGGTGTTCTACATGTACCAGACCACCGAGGTCCCCAAGCTGAACGACCTGGTGAAGGACCAGAACACCATCTACTACTGGGCCGACAATACGGAGATGGTCCGCAAGGGCGAGACGAACCGTCAGATCGTCGAGCTCAAGGACATCAGCCCCAACCTGCAGAACGCCGTCATCGCGGCGGAGAACCAGGACTTCTACAACGACAACGGCATCGATCCCAAGGGCATGCTCCGCGCCGTCTACAACATGGCGAAGGGCGGCGAGACCCAGGGCGCCTCGACGATCACCCAGCAGTACGTGAAGAACGCCTACCTGAGCCAGGAGCAGACCCTCAGCCGCAAGCTGAGGGAGTTCTTCATCACGCTGAAGCTCAACCAGCAGATCGGCAAGCCCGAGATCCTCAAGGGCTACCTGAACACCAGCTGGTTCGGCCGCGGCGCGAACGGCGCCCAGGCCGCGGCCCAGGCGTACTACAACGTGGACGCCAAGGACCTCAACCTCTGCCAGAGCGCCATGCTGGCGGGCCTGCTCAAGGGCGCGGCGTACTACGACCCCACCAACCCGAACAACAAGGAGCGGGCCCAGGGGCGGTGGTCGTGGATCCTCGACAACATGGTGAAGATCAAGGCCGTCACCCCCGAGGAGCGCGCCAAGTGCACCGCGTTCCCCGACCCGGTCCAGCGCAAGGTCTCGTCGAACATGAACGGCGAGATCAGCTACCTGGTCGACACCGCCAACCGGTACGTCACCACCAAGGACCCGTCGATCACCCAGCAGATGATCGACAAGGGCGGCCTGAAGATCTACACGACCTTCGAGAAGGACAAGGTCGACGCCCTGAAGAAGGCCGTCGACGACGTCAAGGCCGCGACGCTCGACCCGCAGAAGCGTCCCGACAACGACAAGTTCATCCAGTTCGGCTCCGCCAGCATCCGGCCCGGCGACGGCGCGCTCGTCGCGATCTACGGCGGTGACGGCGTGGAGAACGGCCACTTCGACAACAACGCCGAGGCCACCGGCGTCCAGGTCGGCTCGACCTTCAAGCCCTTCGTCCTGGCCACCGCGATGCAGGTCGGCGTCCAGACCGCGAAGGACGACAGCGGCAAGGCGAAGCGGATCAACGCCGACAGCCGCTACCTCGCCGACGACATGTCCGAGATCCGCAAGCCGGACGGCTCGCTGGTGATCGGCGACGACGGCAAGCCGTACCGGCAGAAGAACGAGGACTCCAGCAAGCACGGCTACGTCTCGCTGCGCCAGGCCATGCAGTGGTCGTACAACGTGCCGTTCGTCCAGCTCAACCAGGACGTCGGCGGCCAGAACGTGGCGGACATGGCCGTGCAGATGGGCATCAAGAAGGAGAGCCTGGCCGACCCGAAGACCGCGACCTTCCCGCTCGGCACCTCGACCATCAGCCCGATCCGGATGGCCACCGCCTACAGCACGCTCGCGGCCAGCGGCAAGGAGGCCGAGCCCTACTCGGTGACCAAGGTCGAGGTGAACGGCGTCGAGAAGCCGGCCTTCACCAAGCCCCAGACCAAGCAGGCGCTGGAGGCGCCGGTCGCCGACAACGTCACCGACGTGCTGGTCAACGTGGCGAAGAACGGTACCGGTTCGAAGAGCAAGGACCTCGGCCGCCCGGTCGCGGGCAAGACCGGTACCACCGACCAGAACAAGTCGGCCTGGTGGGTCGGCTACACCCCGCAGCTGGCCACCAGCGTCGCGATGTGGCGCGAGGACCCGAGCAACCATGTGCGGCTCTCGCTCAACGGCACCGGCGGCAAGGAGTCGATCCACGGTGGTGACATCCCCACCAGCATCTTCACCCTGTACATGAAGGCCGCACTGGCGAACGAGAAGAAGCTGGACTTCCCGGCGCCGACCCCGATCGGCTCCGAGGTCGACTCCTCGGGCGCCCCGGTCTCGCCGACCGCCACCGCCACGCCGACCATGACCGACACCCCGTCGGCGCCGCCCACCCAGGCGCCGACCAACAACCAGCCCCCGTCGACCGGCAGCCAGCCGCAGCCCCCGCAGCCCACCCAGGGCGGCGCCTGCGTCCCGGGCGTCGACTGCCCGGCCCCCCAGCCGAGCCACTCGACCAAGACCCAGCCCGGCCCGACGAACAGCTGCCTGCTGGGCCTGTGCCCGACGCAGCAGCCCTCGTCGACGCCGACGGACACCGCGTCGCCGACGGGCAAGCCGGGCAAGCCCACCACGTCGACCCCGTCGGCCGCCGGTGCGGCCCAGGGCGGCTAGGCGAAGCGAGCCGGACAGCGGTGAAACGGCGGTGGCGGTCCAGGGCGGCTCGGAGACCCCGCCCGAAGCCCGGGGAACCGCCGTGGGGGCTCCCCTCCTCTGGACCGCCACCGCCGTTTCGTCATGATTCGCCGCGGCCCGGGCGGCCCCGCCGTGGGGGCCTCCTCGTCCCGGCGGGGCCGGTGCGGCAGGATGTCCGGCATGACGTCGAGCGCACCTGACGAATCCGCCGGCCTGACCGGGCCCAGCGACGCCGTCGGGCCTGCCCCGGCGCCGGTCGCCGCGGCCGGGCCGCCGGCCAACACGGTGGTGGTCCCGGCCGACGAGGACCCGGTGGCGGCGGCCGGCAGCGAGGTCTTCGGCGGACCGCCGGGGCGCCGGGCGCTGCTGGGCGTCTCGTGGTGGATCCCGGTGCGCGTCCTGGCGCTCGCCGTCATCGTCGTCTCGGTGCTCGGCATGGTGCAGAAGGCGCCCTGCTACAGCCACGCGTGGTTCCAGGCGGGCTCGCCGCAGTACATCCACGCCTGCTACAGCGACATCCCGCACCTGTTCGCCGGACGCGGCTTCGCCGCCGGGCTGCACCCGTACGTCGACCGCATCCCGGGCACCTCCGGGGACCTCCAGTACCTGGAGTACCCGGTGCTGACCGGCCTGTTCATGCAGATCGCGGCCTGGCTGACGCCGGGCGGCGGCAGCCAGCAGGACCAGGAGCAGTGGTTCTGGGCGATCAACGCCGGCCTGCTGATGGCCTGCGCCGTCGTCGCCGCGGTGGCGCTCTCGCGCACCCACCGGCGCCGCCCGTGGGACGCGATGCTGTTCGCGCTCGCACCCGTCCTGCTGCTCAACGGCACCGTCAACTGGGACCTGCTCGCGGTCGCGCTGGCCGCCGTCGCGATGGCCTGGTGGGCGGGCTCCCGGCCGGTCTGGGCCGGTGTGTTCATCGGCCTGGCCACCGCCGCCAAGCTCTACCCGCTGCTGCTCCTCGGGCCGCTGCTGGTGCTGTGCTGGCGGGCCGGCAAGTGGCGCGAGTTCCGCGCGGCGCTCGGCGGTGCGCTCGGCGCCTGGCTACTGGTCAACCTGCCGATCATGGTCGCCAACTGGCAGGGCTGGTCGACCTTCTACGTCTTCAGCAACCACCGCGCCGAGGACTACGGCTCGTTCTGGCTGATCGTCATGCAGAACCGCGGGGCCGGGCTGGAGTACCTCAACTCCTACATCGCCGCGCTCATGGTGCTGGGCTGCGCCGCCATAGCGTGGCTGGGCCTCTCGGCGCCCCGCCGCCCGCGCTTCGCGCAACTGGCCTTCCTGGTGGTCGCCCTGTTCATCGTGGTCAACAAGGTGTACTCGCCGCAGTACTCGCTCTGGCTGCTGCCGCTCGCGGTGCTGGCCCGGCCGCGCTGGCGGGACTTCCTGATCTGGCAGGCCTGCGAGGTGCTGTACACCCTGGGCATCTGGTCCCACCTGGGCTTCGTCACCGGGACCAAGCAGCACGGCATCGGCGAGGCCTGGTACCACTTCGCGATCGTGCTGCACCTGCTCGGCATGCTCTACCTGGTCGGCCTGGTGATCCGCGACATCCTGCTGCCGGACCGCGACCCGGTGCGCTGGGACGGCAGCGACGACCCGTCCGGCGGGGTGCTCGACCGGGCCCCCGACGTGGCCGTGATCGGTGCCGCCCGCCGGCTGCGCGAGGACGCGAGTTACGCCGAGTACGCGGCGGCCGGCCCCGAGCAGTGGCTGGTCGAGCCGGAACTGCCGGAGCCGGCCGAGAAGGGCTAGCCGGGAGGGGGCCTGGGGCTTGAGGCCCCCTCAGCCGGAGGGAGTCAGCCGGAGGGCGTCAGCGGTCCACGACGCGGTCGAAGTGCGTCGTGGTGTGCCGGACCTGGAGGCCGAGCTCGTCGCCGATCACCGGCGGCTTGGTCTCGCCGTCCAGGAACAGCAGCGAGACCTGCATGTGCGGCGGCTCGGCGAACCAGAGCTGCTTGCCGGCCCAGTGGAACGGCGACTTGGTCTTGTTGACGGTCGCCAGGCCGGCCCGCGCGATGCCCTTGGCCCGCGCGCCCATGCTCGCCACGTACTTGGGCGCCTCCAGGCCGATGCCGTGCGCGGTGCCGCCGGCGACCACGACGATGTGGCCGTCGGAGGGCGCCGGGTGCTGGCGGTAGCCGTAGCGGTCGCCCTTCTTCACCGGGGTGACGTCCAGGACGGTCGCCCGGACCTCCAGCGCGCCGTGGTCGCCCAGCCAGAGCCGGGTGCCGATCCGGGCGCGGAAGACGGTGTCCGGGTAGCGCTGGGCCAGCTGGTCCATGCCGGCCGAGCCGAGGTGGCTGACGAACACGGTGTGCACCGGGATCCCGGCCGCCCGGGCGGTGTCCACCCAGTACGCGACCTCCTCGACCGGGCTGGAGCCGTCCGGCCGGTCCATCGGCAGGTGCAGCGCGAGGCCCTCGAAGGAGACGCCGTCCAGCTCGGCGGCCACCGTCCGCAGGTCGGCCGCGCTCACGCCGTGCCGGCGCATGGTGGTCATGCACTCCACGACCACCCGGGCGCCGTGCAGCGCGCGCAGCGCGTCCACGCTCGCCACCGTCCGGATCACCCGGGCGTGCGGCAGCGGGAGCACCTCCTCGCCGACCCGGTACGGGGTGAGCACCAGCAGCTCACCGCCGTACCACTCGGCGGCGTCGGCCGCCTCGTACGCGGTGCCGACGGCCAGCACCCCGGTGCCGAGCAGCGTCGCCTCCTCGGCCAGCCGGTGGTTGCCCAGGCCGTAGCCGTTCCCCTTGGCGACCGGCACCAGGCCGGGGAACTCGGCGAGGACGGAGCGCTGGTGGTTGCGCCAGCGTTCGGTCTCGAGGTACAGCGACAGCGTCATCGGGGCAGCCTCCTCGGCGGCGGGACGTTCAGCGGCGGGACATGTAGAGGTCGAGGGCCTTGTGCAGCAGCTTGTTGAGCGGGAAGTCCCACTCGCCGAGGTACTCGGCCGCCTGCCCGCCGGTGCCGACCTTGAACTGGATGAGGCCGAACAGGTGGTCGTTCTCGTCCAGGGTGTCGCTGATGCCGCGCAGGTCGTACACGCCGCCGCCCAGCGCGTACGAGTCGCGCATCATCCGCCACTGGATGGCGTTCGACGGCTTGACCTCGCGCTTGTGGTTGGCCGAGGCGCCGTAGGAGTACCAGACGTGCTCGCCGACCACGAGCATCGTGGTCGAGGCCAGCGGCTCGCCCTCGTGGTAGGCGATGTAGAGCCGCATGCGGTTCGGGTCCTCGGCGTTGAGGGCGTTCCACATGCGCTGGAAGTAGGCCAGCGGGCGCGGGGTGAACTTGTCGCGCTCGGCGGTGACCAGGTAGAGCTGGTGGAAGATCGGCAGCTCGTCGTAGCCGCCCTGGACCACCTCGACGCCGCTCTTCTCGGCCTTCTTGATGTTGCGGCGCCAGAGCTGGTTGAAGCCCTTCTGGATGTCGTCCAGCGAGCGGTTGGCCAGCGGCACCTGGAAGACGTAGCGCGGCTGGACGTCGCCGAAGCCGGCGCCGCCGTCCTCGCCCTGCAGCCAGCCGGCCTTGCGCAGCCGGTCGGCCACCTCGAAGGCGCGCGGCTCGTACCAGTCGGGCTCGATGTCGCGCAGGCGCTTGGCCTGCTTGCCGGCGATGGCCTCCTTGATGGTGGGGGCGTCCCAGCGGCGGATGACGACCGGCGGGCCCATCTTCACCGAGAACGCGCCCTGCGACTTGAGGTGGGCGAGCATCGGGGTGAGCCAGCGGTCGAGGTCGCGGTCGAACCAGTCGATGACCGGGCCCTCGGGCAGGTAGGCCAGGTAGCGCTTGACCTTGGGCAGCTGCCGGTAGAGCACCAGGCCGGCGCCGACGAGCTGGTTGCCCTCGTCGAACCAGCCGATCGACTCCGAGCGCCACTCCGCCTTCACGTCGCCCCAGGACGGCACCTGCATGTGGCTGGCCGAGGCGCGGCTCCTGATGAAGGCGAGGTGCTCCTCGCGGGTGATCGTCCTCAGGCGCAGGCTCATGCTCGGTGCTCCTCGTCGGTCGGGCTGTGGTGGCCCCGGGTTCTCGGGGTGACCTTATCGTCCGGTGGCACCGGCGCCCGTGGGCGCGGGCGTGACGGCGCCCCCGTGCGTACCTGTCTCCTGCAGATACGCGACGGGGGCGCCGGGGGTTCCTGGAACGGGGGTCCGAACCGGCCGTGCGGCCCGGGATCAGCCCCAGAGGCCGCCCCGGGCGATGCCGAGGTAGAAGCCGACGGCGGAGGCGCCGAGCGTGATCATCAGGACGAAGCGCTCGGCGGTGGTGACCGACACGAACATGCCCCAGAGCCCGGCGACGATGCCGAACAGGCCCGTCCACGAGGTCAGCAGGTGCAGGTTGTGGAAGAACGACGTGGTGAAGGAGATGACGCCCAGCAGCGCGGTCAGCGCCACCAGGGTGTTCTCCCGCGGGTGCGGGTGGCCGTCGGTGTTGAGGGTGAGGGCGGGCATGCGGTGGACGGACTGTGCCATGTGTCCCACCTCCTGGCGTGGAGACGAACGGGCAGGAATCCCGTTCCGTCCAGATTGCGGCGGTTGGACGGGTCTCACAACCCCTATGCGTTTTGTTCGGCCGTCCGGGTGCGGGTAGGCTGTGCCGTCTGCACTGGTGTAGTTGTGCCCCCTTGCGCCCTCTTGCGGGCGGCCGCCCGATCGGGTGAGCGGGGCCCGACTGTCGGACCCGGCCGCTACGGTGGGCCGGTGTCGTCACACGCTCCGGTGCCGACGCTGCACAACCCTCCTGCCACGGAGAGACCGTGGCCGTTGAGTCCAAAGGAGGTGGGTTACCCATGCGTCACTACGAGGTGATGGTCATCCTCGACCCCTCGGTCGAGGAGCGCGCTGTCTCCCCCCTGATCGAGAACTTCCTCACCGTCGTCCGGAACGCCGGCGGCAAGGTGGAGAAGGTCGACACCTGGGGTCGTCGCCGTCTGGCTTACGAGATCAACAAGCAGTCCGAGGGCATCTACTCGGTCATCGACCTCAAGGCCACGCCTGAGGTCGTCAAGGAGCTCGACCGCCAGATGGGCCTGAGCGAGTCGGTTCTGCGGACCAAGGTCCTGCGCCCGGACACCCACTGAGCCACCTCTGAGGCCTTCGGGTCTCGGGTAGCTCGCGACCGTTGTTTCACGTGAAACAGCGGTGAACGGACATCTTCCCGAGAGGTCATCACCACCATGGCAGGCGAGACCGTCATCACCCTCGTCGGCAATCTCGTCGACGACCCCGAGCTGCGCTTCACCCCGTCGGGTGCGGCGGTCGCGAAGTTCCGCATCGCGTCCACCCCTCGCACCTTCGACCGCCAGACGAACGAGTGGAAGGACGGCGAGAGCCTCTTCCTCACGTGCAACGTGTGGCGGCAGCCGGCGGAGAACGTGGCCGAGTCGCTCCAGCGCGGCATGCGCGTCATCGTGCAGGGCCGACTGCGCCAGCGGTCTTACGAGACCAAGGAAGGCGAGAAGCGGACGGTCTTCGAGGTCGAGGTCGACGAGGTCGGCCCGAGCCTGCGCTCGGCGACTGCCAAGGTCACCCGGGCCAACCGGTCCGGCGGCCCCGGTGGCGGCTTCGGCGGCCAGCAGGGCGGCCAGGGCGGCGGCGGCAACTGGGGCGGCGGTGGCGGCCAGCAGGGCGGCGGCTGGGGTGGAAACTCCGGCGGCCAGTCCGGCCCCTCCGACGACCCGTGGGCTTCCAGCGCCCCGTCCGGCGGCAACCAGGGCGGCGGCGGCTGGGGTGCCCCGTCCGGTGGCGGCTTCTCGGAAGAGCCCCCGTTCTAAAGAGCTGACAGATTTCGTGCGGCCCGGCCGCAGGCGTCCCCGGACGCCCGCCGGGTCGTGAACCCCAAATGGAGCACACAATGGCGAAGCCGCCTGCTCGCAAGCCGAAGAAGAAGGTTTGCGTCTTCTGCAAGGACAAGGTCAACTACGTTGACTACAAGGACACGAACCTGCTGCGGAAGTTCATCTCCGACCGCGGCAAGATCCGTGCCCGCCGGGTCACCGGCAACTGCACCCAGCACCAGCGTGACGTCGCCACGGCCGTGAAGAACAGCCGTGAGATGGCGCTGCTGCCCTACACCAGCACCGCGCGCTAAGAGAGGGTGACCAAGTAATGAAGATCATCCTCACGCACGAGGTGCCGGGTCTCGGCTCCGCCGGCGAGGTCGTCGAGGTCAAGGACGGCTACGCCCGCAACTTCCTGGTCCCGCGTGGCTTCGCCATCCGCTGGACCAAGGGTGGCCAGAAGGACGTCGACGCCATCCGTCGCGCCCGCAAGATCCACGCCATCCAGACCCTCGAGGCCGCCAACGAGGTCAAGGGCAAGCTGGAGGGCGTCCAGGTCAAGCTGGCCGTCCGTTCGGGCGACGCCGGCCGTCTGTTCGGCTCGGTGACCCAGTCCGACGTCGTCGAGGCCATCAAGGCCGCCGGCGGCCCGGCCGTGGACAAGCGCGCCGTCGCGATCGCCTCGCCGATCAAGACCGTGGGCACCCACAAGGTCTCGGTCAAGCTGCACTCGGACGTCGTGGCCAACCTCGACGTCGCCGTCGTGGCTGCCTGAACCGCATAGCAGTGGCCCGAGGGCCGGACTCCTCCGCGGAGTCCGGCCCTCGGCGCTTTCCCGGGCCCGGGCTCAGCCCCGGACCGCCCCGGTCACCAGCCACCGGCCGCTGCGGGCGCGCCCGGCCATGAACGCGGCGCGGACCAGCATGAACAGGTTCATCGCCCACCACAGCCCGGCCAGCCCGGTGCCCGTCGCCGGCACCGCGAGGGCCGCCGGCGCGAACACCGCCAGGGTCGCGAGCATCGCCCACGCGAGGTACGGGCCGTCCCCGGCGCCCATCAGCACCCCGTCCAGCACGAACACCAGGCCGGACAGCGGCTGGGTGAGCGCGAGCAGCAGCAGCGCGGTGTGCAACTGCGCCTGCACCGCCGGATCGGGCGTGAACAGCGGGACGTACAGCGGACGGGCCACCACGACCAGGAGGCCCAGCACCACGCCGGAGCCGATGCCCCACTCGACCATCCGGCGGGTGGCCGCCTTGGCCCCCGGGACGTCCGAGGCGCCCAGGTAGCGGCCGATGATCGCCTGGCCGGCGATCGCGATCGCGTCCAGCGCGAAGGCCAGGAAGCTGAACAGCGTCATGGCGATCTGGTGCGCGGCCACCTGGGTGTCGCCGAGCCGGGCGGCCACCGCGGTGGCGATCATCAGCACGGCCCGCAGGCTCACCGTCCGGACCAGCAGCGGACCGCCCGCCCTGGCGCTCGCCCGGATGCCGGCCGGGTCCGGACGCAGCGAGGCCCGCTCCCGGCGGGCGCCGCGGACCACCACGACCACGTAGACGGCGGCCATCCCGGTCTGCGCCAGCACGGTGCCCCAGGCCGAGCCGGCCACGCCGAGCCCGGCGCCGTACACCAGGCCGGCGTTCAGGCCGATGTTGGCGGTGAAGCCCGCGACGGCGACGACGAGCGGTGTGCGGGTGTCCTGGAGGCCGCGCAGCACGCCGGTGGCGGCCATCACCATGAGCATCGCGGGGCTGCCGAGGGAGCTGATCCGCAGGTACGTCACCGCGTAGGGCGCGGCCGTCTGCGAGGCACCGAGGACGTCCGCGGCCCAGGGGGCCAGCAGGAGGGTGAGCGCTACCACCGCGACGGACAGGCCCAGGGCGAGCCAGATGCCGTCGATGCCCTGCTGGACGGCGGCCCGGCGGTCCCCGGCGCCGATCCGGCGGGCCACGGCGGCGGTGGTGGCGTAGGCGAGGAAGACGAACACGCCGGTGGCGGTGGAGAGCGCGGTGGCGGCGACGCCGACGCCGGCCAGCTGGGGGGTGCCGAGGTGGCCGACGATCGCCGAGTCGGCCATCAGGAAGAGCGGTTCGGCGACGAGCGCGCCGAAGGCGGGGACGGCGAGGGCGAGGATCTCGCGGTCGTGCCGGCGTCTGGAGGGCCCGGTGGTGGTGGCGGCGGTCATGGGCTCCAGGTTACTCATCCACAGGTAACGACTGCTAGTGGTCTACGACTATTACTCGAACTCTTGAGTGACGTACTCGGCGGGCTCGGTGCCCACAGCCATCCGGTGGTGTGTGAAGAATTTCTCATGCACAGACCCCGGAAGAGGTAACTCCAGGTCAGAGAGTTGACGTGGGATCGATAGTCCGGTTATCCACAGGGCCTTCCACAGGGGCGTCCACAGCTTTGCGGCAGTTCTCCACAGCCCAGGGCCGCTCGTCCACACCCCCTGTGGATAACCGTGTTGGCTGAAGGGCGTCCGGCCCCTTAGCGTGGGCTCTCCGCCCGACACTCCCACCCGCCCCGGCGTCCGTTTTGTCGGCCCCGTGGCGTACAAAGAGGAGCGGCTCCGCTCCAACTCGCACCACTCGCTGATCGGGGAACACGCGTGACCGGCCCCCAGTACGACGACCACGACGCCCCGCCGCCGGAGGACGACTGGCAGACCGCCGAGGACCCCTTCCCGGCCGGCGCGTTCGACGACGCACCGTTCCCGGACGGGCCCGGCGACCGCCTCCCGGTCTCGCGGGGTCGCGGTGGCGGCCAGGGCGACGGCTTCCAGAAGGGCTCCCAGAAGGGCGGCGGCTTCCAGAACGGCAAGGGCGAGCGCCGCGACCGCCGCGACGACGAGGGCCAGGGCGGCTCCGACGGCTTCGAGCGCGTCCCCCCGCAGGACCTCGCGGCCGAGCAGTCCGTCCTCGGCGGCATGCTGCTGTCCAAGGACGCGATCGCCGACGTCGTCGAGGTGCTCAAGCCGGCCGACTACTACCGGCCCGCGCACGAGATGATCCACGGCGCGATCCTCGACCTGTACGCCCGCGGCGAGCCGGCCGACCCGATCACCGTGGCCGGCGAGCTCACCAAGCGCGGCGAGCTCCAGCGCGTCGGCGGCGCCCCCTACCTGCACACCCTGGTCAACTCCGTCCCGACCGCGGCGAACGCCGAGTACTACGCCCAGATCGTCCACGAGCGCGCCGTCCTGCGCCGCCTGGTCGAGGCCGGCACCCGCATCGCGGGCATGGGCTACGCGGCCGAGGGCGACGTCGACGAGATCGTCAACGCGGCCCAGGCGGAGATCTACGCCGTCACCGAGCAGCGCACCAACGAGGACTACGCCCCGCTCGCCGACATCATGGAGGGCGCCCTCGACGAGATCGAGGCGATCGGCTCGCGCAACGGCCAGATGTCCGGCGTCCCGACCGGCTTCGCCGACTTCGACCAGCTCACCAACGGCCTGCACCCCGGCCAGATGATCGTCATCGCGGCCCGCCCCGCGATGGGCAAGTCCACGCTCGCGCTGGACTTCGCCCGGGCGTGCTCGATCCACAACAAGCTGCCGAGCGTGATCTTCTCGCTCGAAATGGGGCGCAACGAGATCGCGATGCGCCTGCTCTCCGCCGAGGCCCGGGTGGCGCTGCACCACATGCGCTCCGGGAACATGACGGACGACGACTGGACGCGGGTCGCCCGGCGCATGCCGGACGTCAGCGAGGCGCCGCTGTTCATCGACGACTCGCCGAACCTGTCGATGATGGAGATCCGGGCCAAGTGCCGCCGGCTCAAGCAGCGCAACGACATCAAGCTGATCGTCATCGACTACCTCCAGCTGATGCAGTCCGGCGGCTCCCGCCGGGCCGAGAACCGTCAGCAGGAGGTCTCGGACATGTCGCGAAACCTGAAGCTGCTGGCCAAGGAGCTGGAGGTGCCGGTGATCGCGCTGTCCCAGCTGAACCGTGGTCCCGAACAGCGCACCGACAAGCGGCCGATGGTCTCCGACCTGCGCGAGTCCGGCTCGATCGAGCAGGACGCCGACATGGTCATCCTGCTGCACCGTGAGGACGCCTACGAGAAGGAGTCCCCGCGCGCGGGCGAGGCCGACCTGATCGTCGCCAAGCACCGTAACGGCCCGACGGCCACCATCACCGTCGCCTTCCAGGGCCACTACTCGCGCTTCGTGGACATGACCCGGGACTGAGCCCGGCCGTTTTCGACACCGGCCTCTGACGCGAGTGCCGGTGCGAGTGCCGGCACGGTGGTGTCCGTGGTCGGCCGTCGGAGGGCGCCGGAGCCCGTACAGAAGACGATCAAGGGTCGTGAAAGGGTTGTGTCCGAATGGGCTACCCTCCAGCGCGTGACGACAATCAGATCGCTGCCTCGGTGGGGGGCATACAAGGCGCGCCGTGCCGAACGTGCGGCCGCGAAGACGAGCAGGCTCGGCTGGCTGGACGCGCTGCGCGGGATCGCGGCGCTGGCCGTGGCGGCCCACCACTTCGAGATCATGAGGCTGATACCGAACGGCGGCGAGATCGCCGCCCACTTCGACCTCGGCTTCTACGGCGTCATCGCGTTCTTCATCGTCAGCGGGTACATCATCCCGGCCTCGCTGGAGCGGCGCGGTGACGTCCGGGCGTTCTGGATCAGCCGGGTCTTCCGGATCTACCCGGCGCTGATCGTGAGCATGCTCCTCGCCGAGTTCATCCTGCCGCCGGCGTACCAGGTGCTCACCTTCGACGGCTACCACCACGACAAGCTCTGGCTGGCGGGCAACGGCCTGATGCTGTCGGACATGCTGGGCGTGGTGAACGCGCTCGGCATCTCGTGGACCCTCACCTACGAGATGCTTTTTTACTTCTTCGTCAGCAGCCTGTTCACGGTCGCCTGGCACAAGCGCAGCACGTCGATCGCGGTCGCGGCCGGGGCGATCGCCCTCGTCCTGGGCGTCTGGATCCCCTCGTACAGCCTGACCCACACCCTGCCGGAGCTCCAGCACCTCGTGGCCGCCGCCGTGGTCGTCGTGGTCATGGGCGTGCTCTGCATGGTCAGCGGCAACGCGTCGCTGGCCCGGACCGGCGGTCTGCTGCTGGGCGGGCTCGGCCTGCTGCTGATCTTCACCAACGGCCGGGACCCCGCGTACGAGACCTTCACCATCCTCGCGACGATGTTCGCGGGCACGGTCGTCTACCGGGCGCAGCACGGGCAGATCCAGCGCATCGAGGCCTGGCTGTGTGTCGCCTTCGTGGTGGTGGCGGGTGCCATGGTCGGGTGGATGTACAACCGCGACGCGATGGGGCGCGCGACCTCGACCTTCACCTGGCAGGCGTGGACCAACGCCTACGTCGCGGCGTGGGCGTCGTTCGGGCTCTTCTTCCTGCTGCGCAACCGGCGGCTGCCGCGCTTCATGACCTGGCTCGGCGCGGTGAGCTTCTCGGTGTACCTGCTGCACTGGCCGGTCAAGAAGTTCCTGCTGTGGCGGCTCGGCTGGGACAGCAACTACTACTGGGCCAAGCTGGCTGCGATGCCGTCCGCCGAGAAGTGGTCGTGGGTGGCCGGGTACGTCGCGGTGCTGCTGCTGGTCTGCTGGGTGGTGTACCGCCTGGTGGAGGTGCCGTTCCAGAAGCTCGGCCGCAATCTGACCAAGGCGATGAACCGCCGCTGGCCGCCGCAGTCGTTGGAGCCGGCCGCACCGGTCGTGCCGTCGGCTGCCGCGCCGGCGCCGCGTCAGGAGCCGGAGCTGGTGGGCTCGGGCTCGGGTTCGGGCTCGGGGTCGGGGTCGTCCAGCCGGGCGGACTGACCGGAGGCAGCGAAAGGGCCGGGGCCGGATCGCGGGTGCGTACCCGTGATC
>NZ_JBFBDY010000004.1:0-53211 GCF_040683475.1 Kitasatospora sp. NPDC093558
GGGCCCCCCCTCGGTTTGTCGTTTGTTTTTTTCTTGGCCCTCCCTTTTTTATGTGAGCCAGTGGGCGGGGGCTTTTTTTGGGGGTTTTGCCGGCGGGATTCCCCCCATCAACCACCCCCGCATTTCTCGATGTCCTACTGGGCCGGCAGCGGAAGAGCGTGCCGGAGGGCCTCGATGGCGTCGGATGGGCCGTCGACGTCGAGGGTGGTGCGGGCTCCGCGGCCGTAGGTGAAGAGGATCAGGTCGCCGGGTTCGCCGGTGAGGTGGACGGTGGGGGTGCCGGTGGGGCCGGTGGTGATGGTGCGGCCGTCGGGGTGGTGGAGTTCCAGGCGGACGGGGGAGCGGCGGCCGGCTTCGAAGCGGGCGAGGAGGGGGAGGCGGCGCCACAGGGCTTCGGCGCGGCCGGGCGGGACGGGGTGCGGGGTCCAGTCGTCCGCTGCCCGCAGGACGTCCTCGGCGTGGACGAAGTACTCGACGGTGTTGGCTGCTTCGTCCGCGCCGGGGAGGGCGAACAGGGAGAGCACCGGAGGCCCGGAGCGGAAGAGGCGGACCAGCTCGTCGTAGGGGCGCTCGGCGTAGGCCGACTGCACCCGGTGGGTCCAGCCCGCGAGGGCGCCGACGCGGATGCCGGGGGCCGCGTCCGCCCGGCGTTCGCGGATCACCAGGTGGGCGGCGAGGTCGCGGGTGGTCCACCCGGCGCACAGGGTGGGGGCGTCCGGACCGGCGGCGGCCAGGAGTTCGGCGAGGCGGTGACGCTCGGCGAGGGCGTGGTTCGACATGGCGTCACCTTAGAACGTGGCCGGGTCAGCGGAGGTGGCCGGTGAGCTTCGGGCCGCCCTGGCGGGTGCTGATCGTCAGCGCGCAGGTGTAATCCCGCCACCCCTGCTGGTAGTTGGCCATGGTCGGGCCGACCGGGCGCCCGTAGTAGGTGCGGTTGTCGCCCTGGCGGGCCTTGGCGGCGGTCTCGGCCTCCCGGCAGCCGTCGAGCATCGCGAGGTTGATCTTGAGGTCGCCGCTGAGGCCCTCGGGCAGCTTGAGATCGGCGATCACCTCGCCGTCGTGCTCGCCGGTGCAGGGCCGCTCCTCGGACCGGGCGATGGCCGGGGTCAGCTGCGGGTGGTCGAAGCAGGTGCCGACCGGGAAGAAGGCGTACGGCGGGGTCGGGGTCGGCGCGGGGGTGGGCGTCGGTGTGGGGGTCGGCGTCGGCGTCGGGGTGGCCGTGGGAGTGGGCGGTGGCGGCGCGGCGGCCGGCTTCCTGTCGTCGGGCCAGAGCATGACGGTGGCCACCACCGCGAGCAGTGCGACGAGGACGGCCCCGACGGTGAGGACCAGGCCGCGGGACGGGCGGGAGCCGGCGGCTGCGGGCGGCGGCTGCTCGGAGGTCATGGCCATGAGGATGGCCCAAAGCGCTGCCCCGCGGCAGGTGGTTGGCCGAACTCGTCCCCGCATTGGATAGGCTCCCGGCGGCACGACACGATCCCGGGAGTTGGGAATGCGCGTCGGAATCACCGGCCACCAGGGCCTGTCGGGCGGTATCACGGAGATGCTCGTCCGCGGCGACCTCTGGCAGCTGGTCACCACCTTCGGCTCGTACGAGCTGGTCGGTGTCACGTGTGCGGACGAGGGGCCGGACAGCTGGTTCGCCCGTTCCGTCCTCGAACACGGCGGCAAGCTGGAGATCATCGTCCCCGCGAGCGCCCCGATCGTCGGCCGCGCCGACGACCACCACCGGGCCACCCGGCTGCAGCTGATGAACGAGGCGAGTGCCGTCCACCGCCTCGCCTCGGCCGAGCGCGGGGGCCTCGGCGACGACACCGGGCGGGCGCTCGTCGGCATGATCGACGAGCTGATCGCCGTCTGGGACGGCCGGCCCTGGGACGGCGAGCCCGGCAACGGCCCGGCCAGGGTCGCCGGCCTGGCCCAGGCGGCCGGCCTGTTCGTCCACCGGATCTGGCCCGCCGGCTGCGAGCGCCCCAGCTAGCGCCCGCCGGCTACACGCGCCCGGCTGCGAGCGCCCCCGCTGACCTGCACCGGCCGCGATGCGGACGGCGCACCGGCGGCCCCGGCCGGGCTGACACAATGTCCCCATGTCCACCACACCCGCCGCCCCCGGCACCACCGCCCTGGACCCCGCGATCGCGGCCCGCCTCAAGCGCACCGAGGACGGCCTGCTGCCCGCCATCGCGCAGCAGTACGACACCGGCGAGGTGCTGATGCTCGGCTGGATGGACGACGAGGCGCTGCACCGCACGCTCACCACCGGCCGCTGCACCTACTGGAGCCGCAGCCGCCGCGAGTACTGGGTCAAGGGCGACACCTCCGGGCACGTCCAGGCGGTCAAGTCGGTGGCGCTCGACTGCGACGGCGACACCCTGCTGGTCAAGGTCGACCAGACCGGCGCGGCCTGCCACACCGGCGACCGCACCTGCTTCGACGCCGACGTGCTCCCGCTCGCCTGACCCCACCCCGACCAGCCGACCAGCCGACCAGACCAGAAGGTGCCGCCCGCCATGGACCTCGAAGCCTTCCGCAAGCTCGCCGTCGACACCCGGGTCATCCCGGTCACCCGCAGGCTCCTCGCGGACGGCCTCACCCCGATCGGCCTCTACCGCAGCCTGGCCGGCGAGCGGCCCGGCACCTTCCTGCTGGAGTCCGCCGAACAGGGCCGCAGCTGGTCGCGCTACTCCTTCGTCGGCGTCCGCAGCGCCGCCACCCTCACCGTCGGCCCGGACGGCGACGCCCGCTGGCTCGGCGCCCCGCCGGTCGGCATCCCCACCACCGGCGACCCGCTGGAGGTGCTGCGCGCCGCCCTGGCGGCCCTGCACACCCCCCGCTACGCCGACGACGGCCTGCCGCCGCTCACCGGCGGCCTGGTCGGCTACCTCGGCTACGACGTCGTCCGCCGCCTGGAGAAGCTGCCCGACCTCAACCCGGACGACCTCGGGCTCCCCGAGCTGACCATGCTGCTCGCCACCGACCTCGCCGTGCTGGACCACGTCGACGGCACGGTGCTGCTGATCGCCAACGCCGTCAACCACAACGACCTCGCCAGCGGCGTCGACGAGGCCCACGCGGACGCGGTCGCCCGGCTCGACGCGATGGAGGCCGACCTTCGGGGGCCCGTCGACCCCGGGCTCGCCACCTTCACCCCGGCCGGCCCCGGCGACGTCCGCTCCCCGTTCGGCGGCGCGCCCTACCGGGCCGCGGTGGACGTGATCAAGGAGCGGATCCGGGCCGGCGAGGCCTTCCAGGTCGTGCCCTCGCAGCGCTTCGAGGCGCCCTGCCCGGCCTCCGCGCTGGACGTCTACCGCGTGCTGCGCACCACCAACCCGAGCCCGTACATGTACCTGTTCCGCTTCCCGGGCCCGGACGGCGGCGCGGAGGGCGGCTTCGACGTGGTCGGCTCCAGCCCGGAGGCGCTCGTCAAGGTCACCGACGGCGAGGCGATGCTGCACCCGATCGCCGGCACCCGCCACCGCGGCGCGAGCCCGCACGAGGACGCGGCGCTGGCCGCCGAACTGCTCGCCGACCCCAAGGAGCGGGCCGAGCACCTGATGCTGGTCGACCTCGGGCGCAACGACCTCGGGCGGGTCTGCGAGCCGGGCAGCGTCGAGGTGGTCGACTTCATGCACATCGAGCGCTACAGCCACGTCATGCACATCGTCTCGACCGTCACCGGCAAGGTGGCGCCCGGACGGACCGCCTTCGACGTGCTGACCGCGTGCTTCCCGGCGGGCACCCTCTCGGGCGCGCCCAAGCCCCGGGCGATGCGGATCATCGAGGAACTGGAGCCCACCCGCCGCGGCCTGTACGGCGGCTGCGTCGGCTACCTGGACTTCGCCGGCGACTCCGACACCGCGATCGCGATCCGGACCGCGGTGCTGAGGGACGGCACGGCGTACGTGCAGGCCGGCGCCGGTGTCGTGGCCGACTCCGACCCGCACGGCGAGGACACCGAGTGCCGCAACAAGGCGGCCGCCGTGCTGCGGGCGATCGCCACCGCCAATACGCTGCGGACGCCGGAGCTTTCGTAGGCCCACCGGGCCCCACACGTACGCAAGGGAGGCGGCCGGGATGTCCGAGGTGCCGCACGACGAGCTGCGGTGGCTGACCGTGCTCGCCGCCGCCGTCCAGATCGGGTCCCAACTGGCGGGCCACGGACGGGTGTTGTCGCAGGTCCCGATCGACTTCCCGGCCGCGCCCGACGGCCTCACCCCCGATCTGGCGGTGATCGCCGCGGGCGCCGGGCACAACGGACGGGGGCGCTACGACGGGGCGTCCGTCGAGGCCGTGCTGGAGGTGGCGGCCCCGGGCGGCGGCCACGGCCCGGCGGCGCGCGCATACGCGGAGTCCGGGGTGCCGCTGTACGTGCTGGTCGACCCGGCCGCCGCCGTCTGCACCGTGCACACCGCGCCCTCGCCCAGCGGCGTGTACCGGGAGGCCGAGCGGGTGCCGTTCGGCAACGACCTCTTCCTGCCGCTCGGGGACCGGACGCTCGTGCTCCAGACCGACGAGTTCCCCGCGGAGCGCCCCACCCCGGGTACGGCCTGAGAACGCGGCCGGGGGATAGTGGACGGGTGAGCGCTGACCAGAACCCCGCACCCGACGCCGCCCCGGCCGCGCGGCCGAGCCGGCGCACGCTCGGCATGATGCTGCTGCTGACCGTGCTGAGCGCCGTCCTGGTGCTGACCTCGGTCGGCCGGGACTGGGCGCAGGGCCGGGCCGGCACCCTGGAGGTGTCCGTCACCGGCGGCAAGATCTCCGAACTGCCCGGCGGGCTGGCCCTGGTGGGGCTGGCCGCCGCCATCGCGGTGTTCGCCGTGCGCGGCGCCGGACGGCTCGCGGTCGGCGCGCTGACCCTGCTGGCCGGGCTCGGCGTGGCCGCCACGGCGGTGGCCGGCTCCGGCGACACCGCCGCGCTGGACGCCGAGGCCGCCCGCAAGCTCGCCCTGGCCGGCTCGACGGCCACCGAGGTCGGCCACAGCGGCTGGCCGTGGGTCGCGGTGGCCGGCGGGGTGCTGCTCGCCGTCGCCGGGCTGCTCACGCTGCGGTTCGGCCGCGGCTGGCCGGCCATGGGCAGCCGCTACGAGGCGCCCACCGGCAAGACCCCCGCGAAGGGCCCGGGGAAGGCCCCGGCGAAGGGCGCGGACACCCCGGCGGACCTGTGGAAGGCGCTGGACCGCGGCGAGGACCCGACGACGGTCTAGCCGGGTCTGGCCGGGTCCAGCCGTTCCGCGGGCCGGTGATGGTCGAGGGGTCGGTCTCAGGCGACGGGCCGGTGACCGCCGGGGCTCGCCCCCGGCCGTCGTGTGTGACGCGATAGACCCGCCACCCGCTTTGGGTCGCCGACGTGTGGCCCGGCACAATGGATTCCGTCAAACCCGCCGGCGGCCCCGCAGGCCCGGCCGGGCCCCGAGAGCCAAGGAGCACCATCGATGGCAGCAGCAGCACACGGCCACACTCCCGCCGCCTGGACCGGCGTCGTCATCTCCTTCGTCGGCTTCGCCATCGCGGGCGTGGCGATGATCCTCCCGTCGCCGCTGCTGGTCGTGGCCGGTCTCGCGGTCGTCGTCGTCGCGGGCATCGTCGGCAAGGCCATGTCGATGGCCGGCATGGGCAAGCAGCCGAGCACCAACGTCTACACGTCCGTCCAGGAGCAGACCGAGGCCCGCGCCGCGCGCGCTGCCGTCGCCGCCTGACGACGACACCCTTCGCATGGCAGAACGGCGGGCGCCACGCCCGCCGTTTTCGCATCCCCGCCACCCACACCGGGCACAATCGGGGGCGTGAACGCCGCCCCCACCGCCTCCGCCCCGCCGCCCGTGCTGCGCCGGCTGGGCCCGCCCCTGGCCGCGCTGGCCGCGGCGGCCGTGCCCGCCGTGTACGTCTCCGTGGTGGACCCGAACGCACCCGGGCACTACCCGAGCTGCCCCTTCCTGGCCGCGACCGGCTGGTGGTGCCCCGGCTGCGGGGGCCTGCGCTGCGTCCACGCGCTGGCCCACGGGGACCTCACCGCCGCGCTGCACGACAACGCCGTCGCGGTGCTCCTGTTCGCCGTCCTCGGGGTCATGTGGCTGCGCTGGGCCTGGGCCGCGCTGACGGTCGGGCCGGTGCCGGGGATCTCGCTCGGGGCGCGCCGCTGGGCGTTGATCGGATTGCTGGTGCTGGTGTTCACGGTGGTGCGCAACCTGCCGGTCGGGGCGGGGCTGGCGCCGCCGCTGGTCTGAGCGGGGGAGCCGCGCGACTGCGGGTGGAGAAGCGGTGAAGTCGCAGTTGGGGGCCGCGCCAGGGGGCGTCCGGTCCGCGAGACGCGCGCCGGGCTGATGAGGTTCGCGCCCCCGGGTGCCGATACCATCGAAGTGCCGCCGGGCCTCTGCCCGGACGGCTCCTCGCTAGCGAACTAGCGGAAATGATGGGGGCACTGCGCGTGAGCGAGCGGAGCATGGGGGTCCCCCCGGCCGCAGGCTGGGGGAGGACAATTGACAGGTGCGCGTTGCGCGAAGCGCCTGGCGAGCGAAGCGAGGTAGGCGCATGAGTGTGCTCGACACGATCATCGAAGGGGTCCGTGAGGACCTCGCCGAGCGGCAGGCCCGGGTCTCCCTGGACGAGCTCAAGGAGCTCGCCGCCAAGGCCCCGGTGGCCAAGGACGGCGTCGCCGCCCTCAGGGGCGACGGGGTCCGGGTGATCTGCGAGGTGAAGCGCTCCAGCCCGTCCAAGGGCGCACTGGCCGCGATCGCCGACCCGGCCGCCCTGGCGGCCGACTACGCGGCCGGCGGTGCCGCCGCGATCAGCGTGCTGACCGAGCAGCGCCGCTTCGGCGGGTCGCTGGCGGACCTCGACGCCGTCCGCGCCGCGGTGGACACCCCGCTGCTGCGCAAGGACTTCATCGTCACCGCCTACCAGCTGTGGGAGGCCCGCGCGCACGGCGCCGACCTCGCGCTGCTGATCGTCGCCGCCCTCGACCAGCCGGCCCTGGTGTCGCTGATCGAGCGCGCCGAGTCGATCGGCCTCACGCCGCTGGTGGAGGTGCACGACGAGGAGGAGATCAAGCGCGCGGTGGACGCCGGGGCGCGGATCATCGGCGTCAACGCCCGCAACCTGAAGACGCTGGAGGTCGACCGCGACACCTTCGGCAACGTCGTCCACGCGATCCCGGACGGCATCGTCAAGGTCGCCGAGTCCGGCGTGCGCGGCCCGCTGGACGTCATCTCCTACGCCAACCTCGGCGCGGACGCGGTGCTGGTGGGCGAGTCCCTGGTGACCGGCAAGGACCCGCGCGCCGCGGTCGCCGACCTGGTCGCCGCCGGGGCCCACCCGGCCGTGCGGCACAAGGACTGAGCGGCCGCAGATGAAGATCGCCACCCGCCTCGCCCCCGGCTGCCGCCCGCGCGGCTGCCGCGCGCCCGCACGCCGGGTGCTGGGGCGGCGGGTGCGGTACGTCATCGGCTGCGAGCCCGGGCAGGTGCCCGGCCGGCGATGGCGCGGGACGTTCGGCTGATCACCGGCCACGAGACGTCACTGTCGTCATCTCCCCAAGGGAACCCACCATGTCCGACAAGGACCACCAGTCCGGCGCCCACGTGCCGGACGCCCGCGGCTACTTCGGCGCGTACGGGGGCCGCTTCATCCCGGAGGCGCTGGTCGCCGCCGTCGAGCAGGTCGCCGAGGAGTACGAGAAGGCCAAGACCGACCCGGCCTTCACCGCCGAGCTCGACGCCCTGCTCAAGGACTACACGGGCCGTCCGAGCCCGCTGACCGACGTGCACCGCTTCTCCGCCGAGGCGGGCGGCGCGCGCATCCTGCTCAAGCGCGAGGACCTGAACCACACCGGCTCGCACAAGATCAACAACGTGCTGGGCCAGGCGCTGCTCACCCGGCGGATGGGCAAGACCCGGATCATCGCCGAGACCGGCGCCGGCCAGCACGGCGTGGCCACCGCGACCGCCTGCGCGCTGTTCGGCTTCGACTGCACGATCTACATGGGTGAGGTCGACACCCAGCGCCAGGCGCTGAACGTCGCCCGGATGCGGATGCTCGGCGCCGAGGTGGTGGCCGTCAAGTCCGGTTCGCGGACGCTCAAGGACGCCATCAACGAGGCGTTCCGCGACTGGGTCGCCAACGTCGACTCCACGCACTACCTGTTCGGCACCGTCGCCGGGCCGCACCCGTTCCCGATGATGGTCCGCGACTTCCACCGCGTCATCGGCGTCGAGGCGCGCGAGCAGGTGCTCGAACGGACCGGGAAACTGCCCGACGCCGTCGTCGCGTGCGTCGGCGGCGGTTCCAACGCGATGGGCATCTTCCACGAGTTCATCCCGGACGCCGGCGTCCGCCTGATCGGCTGCGAGGCGGCCGGCGAGGGCGCCGAGACCCCCCGGCACGCCGCGACCCTCACCAAGGGCGACCCCGGCGTGCTGCACGGCTCGCGCACCTACGTCCTGCAGGACGAGGACGGCCAGACCATCGAGTCGCACTCGATCTCGGCCGGCCTCGACTACCCGGGCGTCGGCCCGGAGCACGCGTGGCTCAAGGACACCGGACGGGCCGAGTACCGCCCGGTCACCGACGACGCCGCGATGCAGGCACTGCGTCTGCTCTCCCGCACCGAGGGCATCATCCCGGCCATCGAGAGCGCCCACGCGCTGGCCGGCGCCCTGGAGCTCGGCCGCGAACTCGGGCCGGAGGCCACCATCCTGGTCTCGCTCTCCGGGCGCGGCGACAAGGACATGCACACCGCGGCCCAGTACTTCGGCCTGTACGACGAGCCGGCCGGCGACGCGGCCGACGGGGGTAAGTGACATGGCGAGCAAGCTCAGTGCCAGCAAGCTCAGTGGCCGTCTCGCGGCGGCCAAGGCCGAGGACCGCGCCGCGCTGATCGGCTACCTGCCGGCCGGCTTCCCGACCGTCGAGGGCGGCATCCGGGCGATCAACGCGCTGGTCGAGGGCGGCTGCGACGTCGTCGAGGTCGGCCTGCCGCACTCCGACCCGGTGCTGGACGGCGCCGTCATCCAGACCGCCGACGACATCGCGCTGCGCGGCGGCGTGCGGATCAAGGACGTGCTGCGGACCGTCCAGGAGGTCGCCACCGCGCACCCCGAAGCGGCGGTGCTGGTGATGACGTACTGGAACCCGGTCGACCGCTACGGCGTGGCGCGCTTCGCCGCGGACCTGGCGGCCGCCGGCGGGGCCGGCTGCATCCTGCCGGACCTGCCGGTCGAGGAGTCGCAGGAGTGGCGCAAGGCGGCGGACGAGCACGGTCTGGACACCGTGTTCGTGGTCGCCCCCAGCAGCAAGGACCAGCGGCTGGCCGAGGTCACCGCGGCCGGCAGCGGGTTCGTGTACGCCGCCGCGGTGATGGGCGTGACGGGCACCCGCAGCGCGGTCGGCTCGCTCGCCGAGGACCTCGTCGCCCGCACCCGGGCCACCACCGACCTGCCGGTCTGCGTCGGGCTCGGCGTCTCCACGCCGGACCAGGCGGCTGAGGTGGCGGCCTTCGCGGACGGCGTGATCGTCGGCTCGGCGTTCGTGAAGCGGATCCTGGCGGCCGACGGGGACGAACCGGCGGCGCTCGACGCCGTCCGCGCCCTGGCCGGCGAGCTGGCGCAGGGCGTGCGGCGACGCTGACGCGCACCGGTCGAGACGGCTGACGGCCCGTCGCTCCTGGGGGAGCGACGGGCCGTCGGCTTTTTTTTGGGGGAGCTGCCGACCGTCGGCTGTTCGGGGGAGGGTGAAGCGTCATCAGGTCTTCGCAGAGAACCCGAACGGGTGAACACTGGCGGGCACACGCATCAGCCGCGGTTGACCGGCGTTGAGTGGAGGGACGAGTGCACGAACGACGTGCACGGGGGCGAGCGAAGGGGTGAGCCGGTGAGGTGTTTCCACCGAGCCGTCCTGCTGCGGGCGGCGGCGGCCGCCCTGGCCCTCGGCGCCGCCGTCGGGGCGCACTCCGAGGTCGGGCACGCGCTGGCCAGGGCGGCTGCCGAGCGGGCCGAGCGGGACGCGTCCGTGTGCGCCGAGGCGGCCCGCTGGGGGGCCGCCACGCGGGACTCCCACCGGCACCACGAGGGCCGGGTGGACCTCGTCGACCCGGGGCGCCCGCTGATCTGCCGGTAGCGCGCGGGGGTGCGCGCCGAGTTGCCCTGGTCGTACAGACGTTTGATCGGAATCGGACAGAACGTCATCAGGTGTCACCCATACGGCTTAATTCCTGAATACGGAGGAACCGGGCTTCATCCCTTACGGTTCATCAGGAAGTGAACGAGTTTCCCGATGGGGGTTCCCTGATGGCCGGCCCGGCAGCGCAGCCCGGCGGATCCGTGTCCGCGGACTCCGCGCCGCCCGCGCGCCGACCCGTGCCGGTGTGGACGCAGTGGGCCGGCACCGCCGTCCGGCTCGGGCTCGCGGTGGTGTGGGGCTGGGCCGGAATGGCCAAGATCGCCGACCCGGCGGAGGCCGCCCAGGCCGTCCGCGCCTACGAGATCCTGCCGGAGGGGCTGGTCAAGCCGATCGGCTACGGGCTGCCCTTCCTGGAGCTGGCGCTCGCCCTGCTGCTGGTGATCGGCCTCGGCGTCCGGCTGGTCGCCGGGGTCTCCGCGCTGCTGCTGCTCGCCTTCATCGCCGGGATCGGCTCGGCCTGGGCCCGCGGTATCTCCATCGACTGCGGCTGCTTCGGAGGCGGCGGGCACGTGGACGCCTCGCAGACCGAGTACCTCCAGGAGATCCTGCGCGACACCGGGTTCCTGCTGCTGGCCGGGTGGCTGCTGTGGCGGCCCCGCACCAAGTTCTCGGTGGACGGCTGGCTGGCCGGCTGACCACCGTGCGCCCACCCCACCCCAACCCCCGACCGAGGTCCTCCCCGATGGATGTCAAGGCAATGAGCGAGAAGAACCGAGAAGGCAAGCGCACCGCCCGCGAGCGGATGCGGGAGCAGCGGGCGGCCGACGAGGCCGCCGGGCGGCGCAGGAAGAAGCTCATCGTCGGCGGCTCGGTGCTCGCGGTGATCGCCGCCGCGGTCGTCGTAGGCGTCGTCGTGCAGAACCAGCGCTCCAAGCCGGAGACCCCGGCCGCCGCCCCGGCCGGCACGGTCGGCGACAAGAACCTCGTCATCCCGGTCGGCTCCGCGAACGCCCCGTCCGTCCTCACGGTCTACGAGGACCCGCGCTGCCCCGCCTGCGGCATCTTCGAGCGCGAGTTCTCCTCGACGATCGACCAGCTGGAGGACCAGGGCAAGATCTACACCAACGCCCACATCGTCTCGTTCATCGACCGAGCGGTGCCCGGCAAGGGCTCCAAGAACGGCGCCAACGCCCTGGCCTGCGCCCAGGACGCCGGGCACTTCCGGGACTTCCACGACGTCCTCTACCGCAACCAGCCGGACGAGACCAACGACGCCTTCGGCAACAAGGCCGTCCTGATCAACCTCGCCAAGCAGGTCGACGGGCTGGACACGCCCGCCTTCGAGTCCTGCGTCAACGACAACAAGTTCGGCGGCTGGGTCTCCTCGGTGCAGCAGGACTTCGACAAGTCCAGCTTCAAGTCGACCCCGACCGTGCTGCTCAACGGCCAGCCGATCTACCCGAAGAACGGTACCGAGGAGATCACCCCGGCGAACCTGGCGAAGTGGGTGGACGCCGCCAACCAGGGCAAGCAGCTGGGCACCCCGGGCTCCAACGGGCAGACGCCGGCCCCCACCGGCGCCGCCTCGGAGGCCAACAACCCCTCGCCGAACGCCGGCTGAGCCTCCCGCGCCACCCGCTGCCGCCGCCCCTTCCCCGTCCGGAGGGGGCGGCGGCCCGCCGTCCCGGGCGGACCCGCCACCTGTTGTTCGGTTTCTGTGACCCCGGGGGTGTCCGGCGGGAGCCGCCGACCCTGTAGCGTCGGAGCTGTCATGGATATCGCCTACATTCCCAGCCCGTCGCGGGGCGTCCTGTACCTCGGACCCATCCCGCTGCGCGCCTACGCCTTCTGCATCATCCTCGGTGTCGTCGCCGCCGTCTGGCTCGGCAGCAAGCGCTGGGTCGCCCGGGGCGGTGCCAAGCACACGGTCGGTGACATCGCCGTCTGGGCCGTGCCGTTCGGCCTCGTCGGCGGCCGGCTGTACCACGTGATCACCGATCACCAGCTGTACTTCGGCGAGGGCAAGAACCCCTGGAACGCCTTCAAGATCTGGGAGGGCGGCCTCGGCATCTGGGGCGCGGTCGCCCTGGGCGCGGTCGGCGCCTGGATTGGCTGCCGCCGCCGGGGCGTGCCGCTGCCCGCGTACGCCGACGCCATCGCGCCGGGCATCGCGCTCGCGCAGGCGCTGGGCCGCTGGGGCAACTACTTCAACCAGGAGCTGTACGGCCGGGCGACGACGCTGCCGTGGGGCCTGGAGATCCACAAGACGCTGCCGGGCGGCGAGGTCGTGACGGGCGTCTACCACCCGACCTTCCTCTACGAGTCCATCTGGGACGTCGCGGTCGCGCTGCTGGTGATCTGGGCGGACCGGCGCTGGAAGCTCGGCCACGGCCGGGCGTTCGCGCTGTACGTGGCCGCGTACACGGTGGGCCGGTTCTGGACCGAGTGGCTGCGGATCGACGAGGCGCACGTCTACTTCGGCCTGCGGCTGAACGACTGGACGTCGATCGTGGTGTTCATCGGCGCCGTGGCGTACTTCGTGATCGTCGGCAGGAAGCGGCCCGGCCGCGAGGACCCGGCGAGCGTCGACCCGGCCGCGCACGAGGCGGCGGAACCGGTGGCGGCGAAGCCGGCGGGTGAGAAGCCGAGCGAGACGGTGGACGGGGAGAAGCCGTCTCGGATCCTGGACGGGGATGCGCCCGAGGAGCCGGCCGAGGAGCCGGCCGCCGCGGAGACCGAGAAGGCCAAGAAGGCCGAGAAGGACGCCAAGAACCCGATCTGACCAGGCTCTTCTTCCGACTGAGGCTGCCCTTCGCGAGCACTGCGAAGGGCAGCCTCAGCATCGTTCGGGAAGCCTTACTTTGCTGGAAATGCCCAGGTCAACCGGGCTACGTTCGAGGCAGGCGAACGTAGACGGAGGGGCAGAACCGTGAGCGCGATCATCCTTGAGCCCGAGGCCGGGCACCACCCCCGCATACCCGCGGCGGACCACCACCGGGACGTCAACGGCGGCTGGCTGCGGCCCGCGGTGTTCGGCGCGGTCGACGGCCTCGTCTCCAACTTCGCGCTGATGACCGGCGTGGTCGGCGGTGCGGCGTCCAACGGCACGGTGATCCTGACCGGCCTCGCCGGGCTCGCGGCCGGCGCCTGCTCGATGGCGGCGGGGGAGTACACCTCGGTGGCCTCGCAGCGCGAGCTCGTCCAGGCCGAGATCGAGGCCGAGCGGCTGGAGCTGAGCCGCAACCCGCACGGCGAGCTGGCCGAGCTGGCGCAACTGTACGTGTCGCGCGGGGTGGACCCGGACCTCGCCCACGAGGTGGCCCGGCAGCTGTCCGCCGACCCGGGCCAGGCGCTGGAGATCCACGCCCGCGAGGAGCTGGGCATCGACCCCAACGACCTGCCCTCGCCGCTGGTCGCCGCCGCGTCCTCGTTCGTCTGCTTCGCGCTCGGCGCGCTGCTGCCGTTGCTGCCGTACCTGCTGGGTGCGACGTCGCTGCTGCCCGCCATGCTGCTCGCGGCGGCCGGGCTCTTCGGCTGCGGTGCCATGGTGGCCCGCGTGACGGCGCGCAGCTGGTGGTTCAGCGGGGTGCGGCAGCTGGTGCTGGGCGGCGCGGCCGCGGGTGTGACGTACCTGCTGGGCTGGCTCATCGGCGGGCACGTGGGGTGACCGGGCGTAGCGACCGGCGGGGCTGTGGAATGACACAGAGCTCTGCATGACTATGCCGGTGAATGCGTGACGTTCCGCACATGGCCGCCGCGCGTGGCCTGGCCTAGTCTCACCATCCGAGCCCTGGAGCCGCAGATTCGCATCCGCGGTGCGGCCCCGGGAATGGATTCGCAGGCGACCTTGATCGCCTCGTGTGGCGGTCCGGTTTCGCCCCTGTTTCGGGTGGTCGACCGCCGGGCACAATCGTCGGGACGTGCACTGTGGCGCGTCCCTCCACCCACCCCGTGACCTGCGGCTCCGTCCACCATGCGGACGAGATATTCCGCTTCCCGGGATCTTGGGCATCATGTAACTTGCACGAAATCGTTCCATCGCATCAGGGCCAACGTCGTCCCTACTTGCACCAACTTGCCGAAAGACGACGACGGGAGAGCCGATGCTGTCTGCATCCATGCACTCCGCAAACGAGCCCCAGGCCGGCGCCGCCCGCCCGCCGTACGCGCTCGTTCCGGATGCGCGACCTGCTGCTCAGGGCCTGTACGACCCGCGAAACGAGCACGACGCCTGTGGCGTCGGTTTCGTCGCCACGCTGACCGGCATCGCCGACCACACGATCGTCGAGCAGGCGCTGACCGTCCTGCGCAACCTGGAGCACCGCGGCGCCACCGGCGCCGAGCCCGACTCCGGTGACGGCGCCGGCATCCTCACCCAGATCCCGGACGCCTTCCTGCGCAGCAAGGTCTCCTTCGAGCTCCCCGCCGCCGGCTCCTACGCCGTCGGCATCGCCTTCCTGCCGGACGAGGACGCGGCCGACGCCGCCGCCGTCGCGCAGATCGAGGCCATCGCCGCCGAGGAGGACCTGACCGTCCTCGGCTGGCGCGACGTGCCCGTCACCCCCGACCTGCTCGGTGCCACCGCGCGCAGCGTGATGCCCCGCTTCCGCCAGCTCTTCGTCGCGCACGTCGAGAAGGCCGGGGTCGAGCTCGACCGGATCGCCTTCGTCGTCCGCAAGCGCGCCGAGCGCGAGGCCGGCGTCTACTTCCCGTCGCTGTCCGCCCGCACCATCGTCTACAAGGGCATGCTGACCACCGGCCAGCTGGAGCCCTTCTTCCCCGACCTGTCGGACCGCACCTACGCGTCCGCGCTCGGCCTGGTGCACTCGCGCTTCTCCACCAACACCTTCCCGAGCTGGCCGCTCGCCCACCCGTACCGCTTCGTCGCGCACAACGGCGAGATCAACACGGTCAAGGGCAACCGCAACTGGATGCGCGCCCGCGAGTCCCAGCTCGCCACCGACGTGATCCCCGCCAACAAGAACGGGCAGGGTCTGAGCCGGATCTTCCCGATCTGCACCCCGGACCACTCCGACTCGGCCTCCTTCGACGAGGTCCTGGAGCTGCTCCACCTCGGCGGCCGGTCGCTGCCGCACTCGGTGCTGATGATGATCCCGGAGGCGTGGGAGAACCACGCCACCATGGACCCGGCCCGCCGCGCGTTCTACCAGTACCACTCCAACCTCATGGAGCCCTGGGACGGCCCGGCCTGCGTCACCTTCACCGACGGCACCCGGATCGGCGCCGTGCTCGACCGCAACGGCCTGCGCCCGGCCCGCTACTGGGTCACCGAGGACGGCCTGGTCGTGCTCTCCTCCGAGGTCGGCGTCCTCGACCTCGACCAGCAGAAGGTCGTCCAGAAGGGCCGCCTGCAGCCCGGCAAGATGTTCCTGGTCTGCCTCAACGAGAACCGGATCGTCCCGGACGAGGAGATCAAGGCCGGCCTGGCCGCCGAGCACCCCTACGAGGAGTGGGTCACCGCCGGGCAGATCCAGCTCGCCAAGCTCCCCGAGCGCGAGCACATCGCCCACACCCACGCCTCCGTCACCCGCCGCCAGCAGACCTTCGGCTACACCGAGGAGGAGCTGCGGGTCATCCTCGCCCCGATGGCGAAGACCGGCGCCGAGGCGCTCGGCTCGATGGGCACCGACTCGCCGATCGCCGCGCTCAGCGAGAGGCCGCGCCTGCTGTTCGACTACTTCGTGCAGCTCTTCGCGCAGGTCACCAACCCGCCGCTGGACGCCATCCGCGAGGAGCTCGTCACCTCGCTGCTCAGCAACCTCGGCCCCGAGGGCAACCTGCTGGCCGCCGAGGCCGCCGCCTGCCGCTCGGTCGGCATCACCTTCCCGGTGATCGACAACGACGAGCTCGCCAAGCTCGTCCACATCAACGCCGACGGCGACCAGCCCGGCCTCAAGGCCGTCACCCTCTCCGGCCTCTACAAGGTCACCACCGGCGGCGAGGGCCTGGCCGCCCGCCTGGCCGCGATCGCCGCCGAGGCCGACGCCGCGATCGCCGACGGCGCCCGGATCATCGTGCTCTCCGACCGCCACTCGGACGCCGAGCACGCCCCGATCCCCTCGCTGCTGCTCACCTCCGCGATCCACCACCACCTCATCCGCACCAAGCAGCGCACCCAGGTGTCCCTGCTGGTCGAGGCCGGTGACGTCCGCGAGGTGCACCACGTCGCGCTGCTGGTCGGCTACGGCGCCGGCGCCGTCAACCCATACCTGGCCATGGAGTCCGTCGAGGACCTCGTCGCCCAGAACGTGTTCATCCAGGGCGTCGAGCCCGAGAAGGCCATCAAGAACCTGATCAAGGCGCTCGGCAAGGGCGTGCTCAAGGTCATGTCCAAGATGGGCATCTCCACCGTCGCCTCCTACCGCGGCGCCCAGGTCTTCGAGGCCATCGGCCTCTCGCACGAGCTGGTCGACGGCTACTTCGCCGGCACCACCACCAAGCTCGGCGGCATCGGCCTGGAGGAGATCGCCCGCGAAACCGCCGCCCGGCACGCCAAGGCCTACCCGGCCTCCGGCATCCCCGCCGCGCACCGCGCGCTGGAGATCGGCGGCGAGTACCAGTGGCGCCGCGAGGGCGAGCCGCACCTGTTCGACCCGGACACCGTCTTCCGGCTCCAGCACTCCACCCGCAACCGCCGGTACGACATCTTCAAGCAGTACACGGACCGGGTGAACGAGCAGTCCGAGCGCCTCATGACGCTGCGCGGCCTGTTCCAGCTGGACGCGCTCGGCCGCGAGGCGATCCCGGTCGAGGAGGTCGAGCCGGTCTCCGAGATCGTCAAGCGCTTCTCCACCGGCGCCATGTCCTACGGCTCGATCTCCCGCGAGGCCCACGAGACCCTCGCCATCGCGATGAACCGCCTCGGCGGCAAGTCCAACACCGGCGAGGGCGGCGAGGACCCGGACCGCCTGTACGACCCCGAGCGCCGCTCGGCGATCAAGCAGGTCGCCTCCGGCCGCTTCGGCGTCACCTCCGAGTACCTCGTCAACGCCGACGACATCCAGATCAAGATGGCCCAGGGCGCCAAGCCCGGCGAGGGCGGCCAGCTGCCCGGCCACAAGGTCTACCCGTGGGTCGCCAGCACCCGGCACTCCACCCCGGGCGTCGGCCTGATCTCCCCGCCGCCGCACCACGACATCTACTCCATCGAGGACCTCGCCCAGCTGATCCACGACCTCAAGAACGCCAACCCGGCCGCCCGCATCCACGTGAAGCTGGTGTCCGAGGTCGGCGTCGGGACGGTCGCGGCGGGCGTCTCCAAGGCGCACGCGGATGTCGTCCTGGTCTCCGGGCACGACGGTGGTACGGGCGCCTCGCCGCTCACCTCGCTCAAGCACGCCGGCGGCCCCTGGGAGCTCGGCCTCGCCGAGACCCAGCAGACCCTGCTGCTCAACGGGCTGCGCGACCGCATCGTCGTCCAGACCGACGGCCAGCTGAAGACCGGCCGCGACGTCGTCATCGCCGCGCTGCTCGGCGCCGAGGAGTTCGGCTTCGCGACCGCCCCGCTGGTCGTCTCCGGCTGCATCATGATGCGCGTCTGCCACCTGGACACCTGCCCGGTCGGCGTGGCCACCCAGAACCCGGTGCTGCGCGACCGGTTCTCCGGCAAGCCCGAATTCGTCGTCAACTTCTTCGAGTTCATCGCCGAGGAGGTCCGGGAGATCCTGGCCTCGCTGGGCTTCCGCTCGATCGAGGAGGCCGTCGGCCACGCCGAGCACATCAACGCCCAGGCCGCGGTCGACCACTGGAAGGCCGCCGGGCTCGACCTGGCCCCGCTCTTCCACGTGCCCGAGCTGCCCGAGGGCGCCGCGCGCCACTGCACCACCACGCAGGACCACGCGCTCGACAAGGCCCTCGACAACCAGCTGATCGAGCTCGCCGAGGACGCCCTGGAGCGCGGCGAGGCGGTGCGGGTGCAGCTGCCGATCCGCAACGTCAACCGCACGGTCGGCACCATGCTCGGCCACGAGGTCACCAAGCGCTACCGCGGCGAGGGCCTGCCCGAGGGCACCATCGACGTCACCTTCACCGGCTCCGCCGGGCAGTCCTTCGGCGCCTTCGTCCCCCGTGGCGTCACGCTGCGTCTGGAGGGCGACGCCAACGACTACGTCGGCAAGGGCCTCTCCGGCGGTGTCGTCGTCGTCCGCCCGGCCCGCGAGGCCGCGGCCATCGGCAACGACGCGCAGAACCACGTCATCGCCGGCAACACCATCGGCTACGGCGCCACCTCGGGCCGGATCCACCTGCGCGGCAAGGCCGGCGAGCGCTTCGCCGTCCGCAACTCCGGCGCCACCCTGGTCGTCGAGGGCGTCGGCGACCACGGCCTGGAGTACATGACCGGCGGACGGGTCGTCGTCCTCGGCGAGACCGGGCGCAACCTCGCGGCCGGCATGTCCGGCGGCATCGCCTACGTCCTGGACCTGCGCCCCGCGAACGTCAACGACGGCATGGTCGGCATCGAGGCCCCCACCGCCGACGACCGCGAGTGGCTGCGCGAGACCGTGCAGCAGCACTACGAGGAGACCGGCTCCACCGTCGCCGCCGAGCTCCTGGCCGACTGGGGCAGCGGGGTCTCCCGCTTCTCCAAGATCATGCCGACCGACTACAAGGCAGTGCTCGCCGCCAAGGACGCCGCTGAGCGCGATGGCCTCTCCGAGGCCGAGACCACTCGCAAGATGATGGAGGCGGCACATGGCTGACCCCAAGGGCTTCCTGACCACGCCCAAGCAGCTGGCCGAGCGCCGTCCCGTGGACGTCCGTCTGCGGGACTGGAACGAGGTCTACGTCGAGCGCAGCCTCCTGCCGATCATCACCAAGCAGGCCGGCCGCTGCATGGACTGCGGCATCCCGTTCTGCCACAACGGCTGCCCGCTCGGGAACCTCATCCCCGAGTGGAACGACCTCGCCTACCGCGACGACTTCGTCGGCGCGATCGAGCGGCTGCACGCGACCAACAACTTCCCGGAGTTCACCGGCCGCCTGTGCCCGGCCCCGTGTGAGTCCGCGTGCGTCCTCGGCATCAACCAGGACGCGGTGACCATCAAGAACGTCGAGGTCACCATCATCGACAAGGCCTGGGACCGCGGCGGCGTCACCCCGCAGGTCCCCGAGCGCCTCTCCGGCAAGACCGTCGCCGTCGTCGGCTCCGGCCCGGCCGGCCTCGCCGCCGCCCAGCAGCTCACCCGGGCCGGGCACACCGTGGTGGTGTACGAGCGCGCCGACCGCATCGGCGGCCTGCTGCGCTACGGCATCCCCGAGTTCAAGATGGAGAAGCGCCACATCAACCGCCGCATCGAGCAGATGCGCGCGGAGGGCACCCGCTTCCGCACCGGCGTGCACGTCGGCGAGGACATCACCGGGCAGGACCTGCGTTCGCGCTTCGACGCCGTCGTCGTCGCGGCCGGCGCCACCACCGCCCGCGACCTGCCGGTGCCCGGGCGCGAGCTCAAGGGCGTCTACCAGGCCATGGAGTACCTGCCGCTGGCCAACAAGGTGCAGGAGGGCGACTTCGTCGAATCGCCGGTCAGCGCCAAGGGCAAGCACGTCGTCGTCATCGGCGGCGGCGACACCGGCGCCGACTGCGTCGGCACCGCGCACCGGCAGGGGGCGGCCTCCGTCACCCAGCTGGAGATCATGCCGAAGCCGGGCGAGGACCGGCCCGGGCACCAGCCCTGGCCGACCATGCCGATGACGTACAAGGTCACCTCCGCGCACGAGGAGGGCGGCGAGCGGATCTACTCCGTGAGCACCACCCACTTCAGCGGCGACGAGGACGGCAACGTCCAGGAGCTGCACCTCGTCGAGGTGGAGTTCAAGGACGGCAGGTTCGAGCAGGTCCCCGGCACCGAGCGGGCCATCCCGGCGCAGCTGGTCACCCTGGCCATGGGCTTCACCGGGACGGACGTGAAGAACGGGCTCGTCGAGCAGCTGGGGGTGGACCTCGACGCGCGCGGTAACATTGCCCGCGACGGCCGGTTCGCCACCAATGTCGATGGCGTGTACGTCTGCGGAGACGCCGGCCGTGGCCAGTCCCTGATCGTCTGGGCCATCGCGGAGGGCCGTTCGGCCGCCGCGGCGGTGGACAAGCACCTCGGTGGCAAGACCCCGCTCCCGGCCCCGATCCGGCCCACCGACCGCCCGCTGGTGGTCTGACGGTCCGACCGGCCCCCTGAACCCCCGGCGCCGCATCGCCGGGAGCTCAACCCGCTGCCCCCGCCAGCGTCGTCGGGCCAATGCGGTCTCCTGGCGCTCGCCCCCTTCCCCGACCAGTTGGGGGGCGAGCGCCGACGCGTTTCCCGGGGGCGTCTCGCGGGGCGCTTTTCCGCGGCGTTTTCGGGGGCGTCTTCCGGGCGTGGGCGCCGAGGTATGTATTCGGTGAAATCTCCTTCGCCGCACGGCGGTTGGCGAGTTCCGGCCAGGGGGCGCAGGACGTTCCGGTTCGTCGCGGGCGCAGCAGCAGCTCCGCTGCCCCGCCCGCCCCGCCCCGGCCCTCCCCGGCCGCCCTGAGCACCACCGCCGCACCCGCGCCGCTACGGCCGGAACGGACCGCCGGACGGGCTGTTGTTCGTCGGTGCCAGATGGCAGACTGCGGCCGACGGCCCGGGGGCTGCGCGAGTGCGGAGGTTGAGGCGATGAGCACGACTCAGGCAGGCGGAGGCGCGACGGTGCGGCGCCTGCTGCTGGGATCACACCTGCGCAAACTCCGCGAGGCCAGAGGCGTCAGCCGCGAGGAGGCCGGATACTCCATCCGCGCCTCCGAATCCAAGATCAGCCGCATGGAACTCGGCCGCGTCGGCTTCAAGGAACGCGACGTCGCCGACCTGCTCACCCTCTACGGCGTCGACGCCGAACAGGAACGCGCCAGCGTCCTCGGCCTCGTCCGCGACGCCAACGCCACCTCCTGGTGGCACGGCTACGGCGACGTCCTGCCCCCCTGGTTCCAGAACTACGTCGGCCTGGAGGAAGCCGCCACCGAGATCCGCAGCTACGAGGTCCAGTTCGTCCACGGGCTCCTCCAGACCCCCGACTACGCCCGCGCCGTCATCGCCGCCGGCGGCCACGTCACCGAACCCGACGAGATCGAACGCCGCGTCGAAGTCCGCCTCAAACGCCAGGCCGTCCTCACCGCCGACCGCGCCCCCCACCTGCTCGCCGTCCTCGACGAGGCCGCGCTGCGCCGCCCCTGGGGCGGACCCGGGCTGATGCGCGCCCAGATCGACCGCATGCTCGACCTCACCGACCTGCCCAACGTCGACCTCCAGGTGATGCCGCTCGGCTTCGGCGGACTGCGCGCCGAGGGCGGCGCGTTCACCGTGCTCGGCTTCGCCGAACCCGAACTGCCCGACGTCGTCTACCTGGAGCAGTTCACCACCGCCCTCTACCTCGACAAGCCCGCCGAGGTCGCCGAGTACACCGGCGCCATGGAAGGCCTCCTCGCCGACAGCCTCGGCGCCGAACGCACCCGGGAACTTCTGCGCTCCGTGCGCCAAGAGCTGTAAGCCATCAGTACGATGAGCATCGATCAGATCTGATCACAGACGTTCCACGTTGCACCCTTCCTAGGCACGAGTCTCAGGCACGAGAGGGATCGGATGTCGTACTTCTCCGAGTTGGCGGCCCAGTACATCGACGGCGAATGGCTGGCCGGCGACGGCTCGTGGGACATCGTCGACGTCGACCCCTACACCGGCGACAAACTCGCCACCATCACCGTCGCCACCGTCGAACAGGTCGACCGCGCCTACCGCGCCGCCGCCCGCGCCCAGAAGGAATGGGCCGCCACCAACCCCTACACCCGGCGGCTGGTGTTCGAGCGCGCGCTGCGCCTCATCGAGGAGCGCGAGGACGAGATCACCCGCGCCATCATGGCCGAACTCGGCGGCACCGCCCTCAAGGCCGGCTTCGAACTCTCCCTCACCAAGGACATGCTGCGCGAGTGCATGCAGCTCTCCCTCCTCGCCGAGGGCCGCCTGCTGCCCTCGCCCGTCGACGGCAAGGAGAACCGCCTCTACCGGCTGCCGGTCGGCGTCGTCGGCGTGATCAGCCCGTTCAACTTCCCGCTGTTCCTGTCCCTCAAGGCCGTCGGGCCCGCCCTGGCCCTCGGCAACGGCGTCGTCCTCAAGCCGCACCAGGAGACCCCGGTCGTCGGCGGCACCCTGCTCGCCAGGATCCTCGCCGACGCCGGGCTGCCGGCCGGCCTGCTCAACGTCGTCGTCACCGACATCGCCGAGATCGGCGACGCCTTCATCGAGCACCCGGTGCCCAAGGTCATCTCCTTCACCGGCTCCGACAAGGTCGGACGCCACGTCGCCACCGTCGCCGCCTCGCACTTCAAGCGGACCGTGCTCGAACTCGGCGGCAACAGCGCCCTCATCGTCCTGGACGACGCCGACCTCGACTACGCCGTCGACGCCGCCGTGTTCAGCCGCTTCGCCCACCAGGGCCAGGTCTGCATGGCCGCCAACCGGGTCCTCGTCGACCGCAGCGTCGTCGCCGAGTTCACCGGGAAGTTCGTCGCCAAGATCGCCTCGCTCACCGTCGGCGACCCCAAGGACCCGGCCACCCAGATCGGCCCGCTCATCAACCCCGTCCAGGCCGACGCCATCAACGCCCAGGTCGACCACGCCGTCGAGGCCGGCGCCACCGTCCTGCTGCGCGGCGCGACGGTCGGCAGCCTGATGGACCCGGTCGTCCTCACCGACGTGCCCCTCGACGCGCCCATCCTCCAGCGCGAACTCTTCGGCCCCGTCGTGCTCGTGGTGCCCGTCGACGGCGAGGACGAGGCCGTCCGCATCGCCAACGACACGCCCTTCGGCCTCAGCGGCGCCGTCCACACCGGCGACGTCGAGCGCGGCGTGCGGGTGGCGCAGCGGATCGAGACCGGCATGATCCACGTCAACGACGGGACCATCGCCGACGAGCCGATCGTGCCCTTCGGCGGCGAGAAGAACTCCGGCGTCGGGCGGCTCAACGGTGAGTACACGGTGGACGCCTTCACCACGGTCAAGTGGATCTCGATCCAGCACGGGCGCAGCCGCTTCCCGTTCTGAGCCGACGGCGTGCGCTCACGCGGCGCGGGCCTCCCGGCGGTAACCGCCGGGGGCCTGCCCGTACTCGCGCTTGAACGCCTTCGCGAACGCGTACTCCGAGCCGTAGCCCGTCTGCGCCGCCACCGCCGTCAACGGCGCGTCCGACTCCCGCAGCAGACGGGCCGCGGTGGTCATCCGCCACCGCGTCAGGTACGCCATCGGCGGCTCGCCCACCATCGTGCTGAACCGGCGGGCGAACGCCGCCCGGGACAGGCCCGAGCGGTCCGCCAGCGCCTCCACCGTCCACGCCGTCGCCGGCGCGCCGTGGATCGCCGCCAGCGCCGGGGCCACCGCCGAATCACCGAGCGCCGCGGCCCACCCGGCGGCCGTCGCGGGCGGCTGCGTGTCGAGCCAGGCGCGCAGGATGTACAGCAGCAGCGAGTCGATCAGCGCCGGCACGATCCCGGCCGAGCCGATCCGCGGCTGCTCCAGCTCGGCGCCCAACAGCCGTACGGCGGCGGCCAGTTCGGGGTGCCGGCCGTGCCGGGTCTCCAGGTGGATCAGCTCCGGCAGCTGGCGCACCAGCGGGTGCGGGCGGCCCTGGTCCAGGTGGTAGTTCCCGCACAGCAGGCTGGTGCGGGCGCCGTCGCCGCCCAGCGTGACCATGCCGACCGGCGGGGTTCCGTCGATCGGGCAGTCCTCCGCCGGCACGGGCGGGGTGTCCGGGTGATCGGCGAGGACGTGGCCGCGGCCGTCCCGCAGGAACACCACGTCCCCCGGGCTGAGCGCCACCGCCCCGCCGCGCGACCGGTCCAGCGGGAGCAGCCAGCACGTCCCGTACAGGACCACGTGGAAGCCGGCACCCATCACCGGCGGCATCCGCAGGCCCCAGGGGGCCCGGCCCTCGGTGCGGACGGAGAACGGGTGCGCCGTGCGCATCGAGCCCAGTGCCTCGGTCAGGATGTCCAACTCCGCGCCCCTCTCCCTCGTGTGCGGCCCCGCTCAGTCGACGGTCAGCACGACCTTGCCCTGGACGGTACCGGAGCCGACCGACTCGTGCGCCCGGCCGGCCTCGGCCAGCGGGAAGACCGCCGAGACGTGCGGGCGGATCAGGCCCTCGTCGACGAGCGCGGCGATCGCCTCCAGCGAGGCGTAGTCCGGCTCCACGGAGACGCCCGCGAAGCGCCGGCCGGCAGCCTCGATCTCGGTGGCGAGCCCGGTGTTCCAGTGCTCCATGATGGTCACCAGGGTGCCGCCCGGCTTCAGCACCTTCAGTGCCTTGGTGCCCTCGGAGGAGGAGTCGAAGACGACGTCGACGTCCCGGACCGCCTCGGTGTAGTCGGTGGTGCGGTAGTCGATCACCTCGTCCGCGCCCAGCTCCTTCAGGAACGTGTGCTTGGGCTCGCTCGCCAGCGCGATCACGTACGCGCCACGGGCCTTGGCGATCTGCACGGCGAAGTGGCCGACACCGCCGGCGGCGCGGTGCACCAGCACCCGCCGGCCCTCCTCGATGCGGGCCAGGTCCACCAGGCCCTGCCAGGCCGTCAGCGCGGCCAGCGGCAGCGCGGCCGCCTGCACGTGGTCGACGGTGGCGGGCTTGCGGGCCAACTGGCGCGAGGGCGCCGCGACGTACTCGGCGTAGCCGGTCGCCGCGCGCGGGAAGAACGGCATCCCGTACACCTCCTCGCCCACCCGGTACCGGGCCCCCGGCGCGGCCTCCTCGACCACCCCGGAGATGTCCCACCCGACCCCGAACGGCGGCTCCCCGAGCAGCGGGAACGCCCCCGACCGCACGGCGACGTCCACCGGGTTCACCCCGGCGGCCTTGACCCGCACCAGCACCTCGCCGCTCACCAGCGCCGGCCGCTCGACCTCGGCCACCTCCAGCACCTCGGGCCCGCCGAACGCCTTCTGGATCACTGCACGCATCGAACTCTCCCTGTCCGTAGGCGGCCCCTTCGCGGGGCCGTTCGTGATGCCTCTACGGTAGGGAGATCGAATGAGCGGATGAATATCCTCAAGTCTTCGGAAGATGTCCCGTCGTCTCGCTGGGCGGCCTGATCGATCAGGCGGGGTAGCGAAGCAGGGCGTCGGTGGCGAGCTCGAAGCCGAAGGGGGACGGGATCGGGACCGGATCGCCGAACTTGCCGTCCCAGCGCTGGTGGTAGCCGCTGTCGGATGGTTCGGAGTAGAGCGTGATGTCGCCCTCGCGCGGGTCGATCAGGAGGTACAGCGGGATGCCCATGAGCGGGTAGTCGCGGACCTTGCCGACGAGGTCGTTCTCCGGGTTCGACGGTGAGACGATCTCGACCGCGATCGCCGCCTGTTCCGCGGGGACCTCGTTGCCGCCCGACTCCAGCGGAATGTAGGTGAGGTCGGGGTTGCGCAGCTTGCCGACGTTGGGGGAGGCGAGGTCCGTGTTCTCGCTCGGCATCAGGTCGGCAGGTTCATGAGCCTCGAACTGCCTGCGGACCAGCAGGAGGTTGCGCTGATGGATCACGGAGCGCCCGGCCATCATGATGATCTCGTCGCCGGAGATCTCGATCTTCCATCCGGTTGGAGGCGTCAGGCTCTGGGCGTAGGCCAGCAGCCGCGCGTGGCGCTCGGGGATCTGGGGCTCGCTCATGGCGCCATTCTTTCACCGCCGACGATGCGAAGGCCGCCGTCCCGGGTGTGGTGTTCCGGGGCGGCGGCCTTCGTGAGGTGGGGTCCTAGAAGACCGGCTGGCCGGCGCGGACCAGGCGCCAGGAGTTGGTGAAGAAGTCGGCCGGGTCGATGACGCCCTTGGCCTTCACCCAGGTGATCATCGTGTTGCGGATCTCGTCGGAGTTCGTCCAGACCACCTTGGCGGACGCGACGTGCGGGAAGTTGCCGCCGCCGTTGGCGCGGTAGTTGTTGACCGCGAAGACGAACTGGGCGGCCGGGTCGATCGGCTTGCCCTGGAAGGACAGGTTGACGATCCGGCTGCCCTTCGGCTGCGCGATGTCGATGTCGTAGCTCAGGCCGTAGACCGAGTCGTAGTTGTAGTCCGGCGTGGTCTCGGCGCCGGTCATGGCGTCCTTGTCGACCGGGGCGCCCGGGGCGAGCTGGTAGTAGTACTTCGCCGAGAACTCCAGGTAGTCCTTGAGCTGGGCGCCCGTCAGGATGCGGGCCTCCAGGGTGTTCTCGTAGATGTACAGGCCGGCCGCGTCGCGCAGCTTGACCTGGCCGGCCGGGATCAGCGCGGTGCGGTTGAACGGGGCGGCCTGGGCCACCACCGGAAGGTTGGCGTACTGCCCGCCCGCCAACGCGGCCTTGACGGCGTCGGCCTGGACCTTGCCGATCAGGTCGATGATCGGGGTCGCCTTGAACCGCGCCTCGGCGATCGACAGCTCGATCTTGCTGGTGCCGATGTTCTGGTTGACGTACGCCACGACCTTCTTGTGCTGGTCGGTGATGGCGTTCGCGATCTCCGGGTTCTCCGGCACGGTGTTGGAGTTCAGCACGCGCGAGGAGACCGACAGCACCTTCCAGGCGCCGTCGACGAGCTCGACCTCGAAGTCGAAGCAGCTCAGGCGCTGGCCCCAGCACAGCGGCTCGGACAGCACGACCGTCTTGCCGGTCTTCTTGTTGACGATGAGCCGCTGCGGCACCTCCTTGTGGGTGTGCCCGACGAGCACCGCGTCGATGTCCGGGACCTTCTCGGCCATCTCGCCGGAGGCGTCCTCGGGCCAGGGCAGCTGGTCGCCGTAGGTGGTGGGCTCGTCGATGCCGGAGTGGGCCGAGACGACGATGACGTCCGCGCCCGCGGCCTTCATCCGGGGCACGTACTTCGCGGCGGTCTCGACGATGCCCGGGAAGACCATCTGGCCGCTGACGTTGGCCTTGTCCCAGATCGCGATGCCCGGGTTGGTGAGGCCGAGGATGCCGACCTTGATCGGGGTGTCCTCGTCCAGCCACACCTCCTTGATCACGTACGGCTTGAAGGCCGGCTTCTCGTTCTTCGCGTGCAGGGCGTTGGCGCCGAGCAGCGGGAACTCCAGCTGGTCCTCGAAGGCCTTCACGGTCGGGATGCCGTAGTTGAACTCGTGGTTGCCGAGCGCGGCGGCGTCGTAGCCCATGAGGTTCATGGCGACCGCCATCGGGTGGTCCGGCACGGAGTCGCCGTCGGTGGCGATCGGCTCGATCCGGGCGTAGTAGTACGTGAGCTGGGTGCCCTGGATGATGTCGCCGGAGTCGATCAGCAGGCAGCGGTCCCAGCCCTTCTCCTCGCGGACCTGGTTGGCCAGCGTGGAGATCTTGGCGAGGCCGACCGCGTTGTGCGCCTTGTCGACGTACTCGGCGTCGGTGAAGTAGTCCCAGTTGAGCACCCGGCCGTGCAGGTCGGTGGTGCCCATGACGGTGAAGGCCTGCTTGCGGCCTTCGCCGTGCTGCTTGGTGCCCTTGGCGTGCGCCGTGCTCGGCTCGGCGGCCGCGGCGGCGGGGGCGGCGGCGAGGGCGGTGCCACCGGCCAGGGCGGCACCGGCGGCGGTGGCGGCGGACCGGGTGACGAAGTCACGGCGGTTCAGGGACATCGACGACTCTCCCGAGTGGGGGACTTGCTGGCGAATGGACCGTCAACCGGGCCCGGTGTGGCTGGAACCCCCGTGCAACTCCGTACAACCCCGTTGACGCGCGTAGAAGGACGCGCGTAGAAGTGTGCCGTGCGGCTCGACCGTTGGGTAGCCCTCCGACGTTTCCAACAGGTGAGATCTTGGCGACTCGTTCGTGACGTGGGTGCGCGGGACCTGCGCTGGTAGGGGCGGGATTCAGCCGATTTGCGCGGCCAGCAGGCCCACCTCACGGGCGAGTTCGGCCTCCGGGTCCGTGCCGCCCGCCCACGGCTGCCACGTCCGGGCCCGCAGGTAGCCGGCCACGGCGAGCGGCAGACCGTCCCGGACGATCCGGCGCCCGGCCGCCGGGCCCGGCCCGGCGGCGCGCAGGGCGTCCAGCAGGTCGCCCACCCGGGCGGACGGCGGCAGCGGGACGGTCCGCAGGTAGTCGGCCAGGGCGTCCAGCTCGGGAAAGCCCGGCGGCGGTGGCGGCGGGGGCTTCGGCCCGGGCGTCAGCAGCGCGCCCGCCGCGTACAGGCCCGCCACCACCCCCGGCCACCACGCGCCGCCCAGGCCGGCGAAGTGCAGCCCCAGCCCGATCGCCCCGCCCGCGCAGCCGACCAGGTTCCGGCCCGACTCCAGGTAGTCCAGCGCCCGCCGGCCGAGACCCTCACTGGTAGCCACGGATCTCCTCGAACACGCCGTCCAGCGAGCCCGTCCCGTCGAAGAGCTTGCCGCCGCTCTGGTCCGCGATGCCCTGCAGCTGGCTCACCGCCGCCTCCCCGAACTTGATCGGGAACACCGGGATCGCCTTCGGCCCGGACGCCAGCGCGTCGTGGAACTTCCTGAAGTCCCCGTCCGTGGCGCCCTCGTTGCTCTCGCCGTCCGTCATCAGCACGATCGACGTGAACCGGTCGTCCCCGGCCGCCTTCTGCTGCCGGTCGATCACCCGGTACGCCTCCTCCAGCGCGTCGTACAGCGCCGTACCGCCGTCCGCCGACAGCGACTGCACGTCCGCGTTGATCGCCCCCAGCTCCGCCTCCGGCCCCGGCCGGCTCCCGGCCGCCGGCACCGCGTGCGTCTTCGTCCACTTCACCTTGGACGCGAACGAGATCAGCGTCACCTCCTCGCGATCCCGGAAGCGGCTCACCCCGCGCGTGTCGTCCGTCCCGGTCAGCCGGCCGAGCGCCGACTTCAGCGCCTTGATCCGCGAACCCTCCATCGAGCCCGAGGTGTCCAGCACGTACACCGTCCGCGACGGGCGGCGCAGCTCGTTCTGGTACGACGACAGCAGCCCGTCCGCGACCGCCCGGGTGCCCGGGAACGGCAGCTCCCGGCGGCGGTCCGACGGCAGCAGCGCCGCCGCCGCGGCCCCCGGCGTCACCGGGCGGCGCAGCGTCCCCTCGGAGATCCGCTTCTGCACGTCCGCGGTGAGCAGGTACTGCGTGAGCCGCTGGAACGAGTCGCGCTCGCTCTGCGCGGCCGAGGACAGCAGCGAGAGCGGGTAGTCCGCCGACACCACGCCGTCCACCGGGCGCACCACCGTCAGCTGCTGCTCCGCGGGCAGCGACTTGTTCATCGACAGCAGCACCGACTCGTAGTTGACCAGCGCCCCCACCTTGCCCGGCTCGGCCTTGGTGTACGCCTGCGCCAGCCAGCCCGACGAACCCGAGGTCAGCTTCTGGCCGGTGAAGAACTTCTTCAGCGACGGCGTCGCCTTCTGCACGTCCTCGTCGGTCAGCGCCGCCCCCGCCCCCGAGAACGCCGAGGCCACCGCGACCAGCGTCGAGAAGCCCGAGTTCGAACGGGACGGGTCGGACATCCCGTACGACAGCCTCCCGGCCGAGGCCGCGTCCCCGATCTGCGCCCAGGTGACCTTCGAGCCGTCGCCCCAGCCGAGCTCGCCCAGGACGGACGAGCGCACGCCGACCGCCACCGGGGACACCATGACCGGGGTCTCCGACAGCAGCTTCGAGCGGCCGCTGTTGTCCAGCCGCAGGTACTGGTTCGACGGGAACCACACCGCGTCGTACTTGCCGTCCGCCTTGCCCGAGGAGACCGCGTCCGCGCCGTCGAGCGAGCCCGTCCACGCGAACTGGACCGTCACCCCGGTCGCCTTCTTCGCCTCCTCCAGGACCGGCGCCATGTCCTGCAGCTCGCTGCCCGCGAGGATGCGCAGCACGCCCGGGCTGGCGGTCGGCGCGGGCGCGTCCGTGGCATTGGGCGACCGCGTGGGGGACGGCGACGACGAGGTGCAGGCCGTCGCCACCAGGAGCGCCACGGCGGAGGCCGCGAGACGCCAAGTCGTGCGGATGGTACGGCTGTTCACTGAGCGTTCCCCTTCGCCGCGGCGACCAGTTTCTGCAGGACGTCCTTCGTCGGCACCTGCCACTGCTTCAACTTCGCCGTCGAGAGATCCGGCGCGAAGGCCGGCTTGCGGCCCTCCACCTCCTTGGCGAACACGTTCCGGTCGGCCTGCGGACGGAAGCCGAACTTCGCCTCCAGCTGCTGCAGCTTCGCGTCGTCCTGGAGCAGGCCCGCCAGCTTCGCGCCCTTGTCGTTGCGGGCGACCAGCGTGTGGTCCGAGTAGATCGTCGTGTCCGGGTACATCACGACCATGTCGCCGGTCGGCGCACCGCTCAGCGCCAGCTGCGCGACCTGCGACTCGTAGGCGAACACCAGCGGGTTGCCGACCCCCGCCAGGAAGTCCTTGAACGGCTCGTCGCTGCTGCTCTTCTGGCCGCCCTGCACGGAGGTCGCCGCGCGCAGCACGGCCTTCGTGGAGTCGATCCCCGCCTGGTCGGCCACCGGCTGGTGGTTGTTCAGGAGGTACGACAGCAGGGCGACGTACAGCGCGCCCGAGGACGAGCTCTGCGGGTCCGTCGTGGTCACGAAGATCCGTCCGGCCAGCTCGGGATGGGCGGCCGCGCCGGTGAGGTCCTCCCACTTCCTGCTGTTCTTGAGCGCGTCCACGTACTGGTCCATCCGGAACGTCACGATGTTCGCCTCGCCGTCCCCCGCAAGGCCGTTCGCCTTCAGCACCGCCGCGACGGGCTCGTGCGTCACGATCACCAGCGGCGAGTAGAACGGCACCAGCGGCGAGTCCTGCAGGCCCCAGATCTTCTGGATCTCCCGCACCGGCGAGGTGCTCGCCGGGAAGGCGAAGTCGATGTTCGCCTGCCCCGCCTGGTCGACCATCGTCCACGAACCGGTCGAGTCGGCGTGCACCTCGAGACCCTGCTTCGCCAGTTCGTCCTTGACCTCCTGGTTCTCGAAGAAGGCGCGCTTCTCCGAGCCGATCAGGCCGTTCACCCTCACCAGCGGCCCCGGCCCCGGCCCCGGATCGGGATCCGGGATCAGCGCGTACGTCACCCCGCCGAGCAGCACCAGTGCCGCCAGCACCCCTAACGCGCGTCTCATGCCGAACGCTTCCCCCTCGTCCGTTTACGTCGTGCGTACGTTCGTTACGTCTGTCACGCCCGTTACGTCGTGCGTACGTCCGTTACGTCAACCGGGTGGTCCCCGGGTGACGAGCGTCCCGCCGGGCCGGGAGCGGCGGCCGAAGCGGCGGTGAACCACGGGTGAACTCCCCTTCACGGAATCGCATCGGCCGGGCAGGTCGCGAGTGCCGCGACCGGGCCCGCCGCACACCGGTCCGAGGATGTGTCAGATTGTTCAACTCGCCTTCCGGCAAAGGTCATCCCGGCGTCCGGACCCACGTCGAGGTTACGCGCCGGTAATGCCTACGCTCAGCAGTATGCGCCGAGCAAAAATCGTCTGTACCCTCGGGCCCGCCACCGACTCGTACGACCAGATCAAGGCCCTGGTCGACGCCGGGATGGACATCGCCCGCTTCAACCTCAGCCACGGCTCCCACATCGAACACGAGGAGCGCTACCGCCGCGTCCGCAAGGCCGCCGACGAGACCGGCCGCAGCGTCGGCGTCCTCGTCGACCTCCAAGGCCCGAAGATCCGGCTCGACACCTTCGCCCACGGGCCCGTACTCCTCGAACGCGGCGACGAGTTCACGATCTCCACCGACAACGGCGTCGTGGGGGACAAGGACATCTGCGGCACCACCTACAAGGGCCTCGCCGGCGACGTCTCGCGCGGCGAACGCATCCTCGTCGACGACGGCCGCGTCACCCTGGAGGTCGTCGAGGTCGACGGGCCGCACGTGCGGTGCATCGTCATCGAGGGCGGCCTCGTCTCCGACCACAAGGGCCTCAACCTCCCCGGCGTCGCCGTCTCCGTCCCCGCGCTCAGCGACAAGGACGTCGCCGACCTGCGCTGGGGGCTGCGCACCGGCGCCGACCTCGTCGCGCTCTCCTTCGTCCGCAGCGGGCGCGACATCCTCGACGTCCACCGGATCATGGCCGAGGAGGGGCGGTTCGTCCCCGTCATCGCCAAGATCGAGAAGCCGCAGGCGGTCGAGAACCTGGAAGCCATCGTCGACGCCTTCGACGGCGTCATGGTGGCCCGCGGCGACCTGGGCGTGGAGATGCCCCTCGAACAGGTCCCGCTCGTCCAGAAGCGCGCCATCAAGCTCGCCAAGCGCAACGCCAAGCCGGTCATCGTCGCCACCCAGATGCTCGACTCGATGATCAACGCCTCCCGGCCCACCCGCGCCGAGGCCTCCGACGTCGCCAACGCCGTCCTCGACGGGACGGACGCGGTGATGCTCTCCGGCGAGACGTCGGTGGGCAAGTACCCCGTCGAGACCGTCAAGACCATGGGCCGCATCATCGAGGCCGCCGAGAACGACATCCTGGCCGCCGGGTTGCCGCCCCTGACCGCCGGCAGCAAGCCGCGCACCCAGGGCGGCGCCGTCGCCCGCGCGGCCGCCGAGATCGGCGACTTCCTGCACGCCAAGTACCTCATCGCCTTCACCCAGTCCGGCGACACCGCCCGCCGCTTGACCCGCTACCGCTCGCCGATCCCCGTCCTCGCCTTCACCTACGAGCCCGCCGTGAGGAGCCAACTCGCCCTCACGTGGGGCGTGGAGACCTTCCTCGGCCCCTTCGCCCCGACGACCGACCAGATGGTCGAACAGGTCGACGCCGCGCTGCTCTCCCTGGGCCGCTGCCAGAAGGGCGACATCGTCATCATCACCGCCGGCTCACCCCCCGGCCTCGCCGGCTCCACCAACCTCGTCCGCGTCCACCACGTGGGGACCCTGGACGTCTGAGCGGCTTTGGAACAGCCACTCGCGGGCGGCATCCCTCATTGGGAGGGATGCCGCCTGTTCTGTGTCCGAATCGCGGCTCCCGGCGGTGGCAGCTCCATAACATTCATGTTATGACTTGGGGAGAGGTGGAGCTGGAACCGGAGGTCCGGGACTGGATCGTCGGGCTGGGCCAGGATGACAAGGAAACGGTCACGTTCTACGTCGACCTGCTCGCTGTCCGCGGTCCACTGCTCGGGGAACCCCACACCAGACAACTGGAAGGCAAACTTCGGGAACTGCGCTTCCACCTGAACGAATTGGATGTGCGCATCACCTACTGGATCGCGTCAGGCAGGAGGATCATCCTGCTGACCGTGTTCCGCAAGACGCGCATGCGGGAGACCGCCGAGATCGACCGGGCGAGGCGGGCGCTGCGCCGCTGCGTGGCCGAGCAGCACACCGTGGACGAGGACGAGGAGTGGGCGAGATGAGTGAGCGCACATCCTGGCGCGCCATGCGCGAGGAGATCCTGAACCGCCCGGGTGCCGGCGCGGCGTACGAGGCCGCGCGGATCCGCTTCGAACTCGGTGAGACCGTGCGCCTGCGCCGCGAGGCCCTCGGGATGACCCAGGCCCAACTCGCCGCCGCGACCGGAATGCAGCAGCCCGCCATCGCAAGATTCGAGGCCGGCGGCACGATGCCGACCATCGTGATGCTGGAGAGGCTGGCCTCGGCGCTCGACATGCGGCTCACCGTCGAGATGGAGCCCTTGGAGAGGGCGAGCTGAGGGGGAGCGTGGGATTTTCCGGGAGTGGCCACCGGAAATGGTGAATTACGTGAGGAGAGAGAAAAGTACGGGGTGCCGGGTGCGGGATTCGAACCCGCAAGCCCTCTCGGGCAGATGTGTTTGAGACATCCGTGTATGCCGTTCCACCAACCCGGCGGGGCCAGTCTGGACAGAGCATACCGGCTGTGTGCGGGTCACCGCTGCTAGGTACCCTCAATCATGCAGTACCCCGCCGGAACTAGGAGCCACGTGAGCACCGCCGACGAGCAGGCGCAGCCGCTTGAGACCGATATGCCCCAGATCACGCGGATTGTGATCGCTGAGGACGAGGCGTTGATCCGTCTTGACCTCAAGGAGATGCTCGAAGAGGAGGGGTACACCGTTGTCGGCGAGGCCGGGGACGGGGCTACGGCGGTGCGGCTTGTGGAGGAGCTGCGGCCGGATCTGGCGATCTTCGATGTGAAGATGCCGGTGCTGGACGGGTTGTCGGCTGCGGAGCAGATCCACGAGAAGCACCTGGCTCCGGTTCTCATGCTGACGGCGTTCTCGCAGCGGGAGCTGGTGGACCGGGCCCGTGACGCGGGGGCGATGGCGTACATCGTGAAGCCGTTCTCCAAGTCGGACCTGGTGCCGGCGATCGAGATGGCGGTGTCGCGGTACACCGAGATGCGGGAGCTGGAGAAGGAGATCGGGGATCTCACCCAGCGCCTGGAGACCCGGAAGCTGGTGGACCGGGCGAAGAGTGTGCTGCAGACGAAGTTCGGGCTGAACGAGCCGGCTGCGTTCCGGTGGATCCAGAAGACGTCGATGGACCGGCGCATGACGATGGCGGCGGTCGCCGAGGCGGTCATCGAAGAGGGCGAGGCCCAGGACCGTAAGAAGGCGGAAGAGGGCAAGTCCGCCGAGTAGGACGGTATGGCGAAGGGCCCGGCAGATCGTTTCTGCCGGGCCCTTCCGCATGAGTGGGATCAGTCCTCGCCGAGGTACGCCTTCCGTACGGACTCGTCGTGCAGCAGGTCCGCGCCCGTTCCGCTGAGGACGATGCGGCCCGTCTCCATCACGTAGCCGCGGTCGGACAGCGACAGTGCCGCCTGGGCGTTCTGTTCGACGAGCAGGATCGTCGTGCCGCTCGCCTTGAGTTCGACGATCGTCGCCATGATCTTCTGCATCATCAGCGGCGACAGGCCCATCGACGGCTCGTCGAGCATCAGCAGCTTGGGCTGGGACATCAGGGCCCGGCCCATCGCGAGCATCTGCTGTTCGCCGCCGGAGAGCGTGCCGGCGGCCTGCTTGCGGCGTTCGCCGAGGATGGGGAACAGGGTGTAGGCCCGTTCCACGTCGGCGGCGATGCCGGCGGTGTCGCTGCGCAGGAAGGCGCCGAGGAGGAGGTTCTCCTCGATGGTCATGCGCGGGAAGATGTGCCGTCCCTCGGGGGAGTGGGCGAGGCCGAGGGAGACGATCTTGTGGGCGGGGACGGTGGCGAGGTCCTGGCCCTCGAAGGTGATCCGTCCGGCGGTGGGCCGGAGCAGGCCGGAGAGGGTGCGCAGGGTGGTGGTCTTGCCGGCGCCGTTGGTGCCGATGAGGGTGGTGACCTCGCCCTGGTTGACGGTGAAGCTGATGCCCTTGACGGCTTCGATCTTGCCGTAGGCGACGCGGAGGTCCTCGACCTCCAGGAGCGCGGTCACTGGGTGTCCTCCGGTGTTGCGGTGGTGCCTTCGAGCGGGGCGCCGAGGTAGGCGGTGATGACGCGTTCGTCGTTCTGGACGGTCTCGCGGTCGCCCTCGACGATCTTCTGGCCCTGGACGAGCACGGCGGTGCGGTCGCAGAGGTTGAAGATGAACCGCATGTCGTGCTCGATGACGAGGATGGAGATGCCCTTGTCGCGGATGGCGAAGACGAGTTCCTCGGCGGCGCGGGTCTCCTGGGGGTTCATGCCGGCGGTGGGTTCGTCGAGCAGGAGGAGACCGGGGTCGGAGGCGAGGGCGCGGGCGATCTCCAGCTTGCGCTGTTCGCCGTAGGGGAGGTTCCGCGCGAGGTGGTCGGCCTTCGCGGCGAGGCCGGTGAAGGCGAGGAGTTCCATGGCGCGTTCGCGGCTCTCGGCTTCGGCGCGGTGGTAGCCGGGGCCGCGGAGGATGGCGGAGAAGATGCCTTCCTTGGTGCGGGTGTGGCGGCCGACGAGGACGTTCTCCAGGACGGTCATGTTGGCGAAGAGCCGGATGTTCTGGAAGGTGCGGGCGATGCCGGCCTGGGTGACGAGGTGGGGTTTGGGCGGCAGGACGGTGCCCCGGTAGCGGACCTGGCCCTCGGTGGGGACGTACAGGCCGGTGAGGCAGTTGAAGAAGGTGGTCTTGCCGGCGCCGTTGGGGCCGATGAGGCCGATGATCTCGCCCTCGCCGACGGTGAGGGAGACGTCGTTGACGGCGGTGAGGCCGCCGAAGCGCATCGTGACGCCGGTGACGTCGAGGATGGGTTCGGTGGTCTTGGGCGTGCCGGCGGGGGGCGTTTCGGTGGTGGTCATCGGGTCGGTCACGCCCCTGCCTTGGTGAGTGCGGTCGGCTCGCCGGTGGGCTGGGCCGGGATGGCGGCCTCGTGGAACTCGAGTTGCTGCCGCCGGTTGGGGATGAGGCCTTCGGGGCGGACGCGCATGAGGACGATGAGGGCGGCGCCGAAGGCGAGGAGCTGGTAGTCGGAGAGGAATTCGAGCTTCTTCGGGATGAGGAAGAGGAGGGTGGCGCCGGCGAGGGGTCCGCTGATGGTGCCCATGCCGCCGAGGATGACGGCGGCGAGGAGGAAGGCGGAGTTGGGCGGGAGGGCCTCGGCGAAGGTGTACTGGTCGGGGGTGACGGTGTAGCTGACGTGGGCCTGGACGGTGCCGGCGAGGCCGGCGAGGCAGGCGCCGAGGGCGAAGGCGAGGAGCTTGAGGCGGAAGCCGTTGATGCCCATGGCCTCGGCGGCGGTCTCGTCCTCGCGGATGGCGACCCAGGCGCGGCCGATGCGGGAGTTGCCGACGCGGGCGAAGACGAGCACGACGAGGGCGGTGACGAGCAGCATCAGCAGGTAGTAGTTGGAGAACCGGCCGAGTTCGACGCCGGCGACGGTGTGGGACTCGCCGAGGTTGAAGCCGAAGATCTCCAGGTCGGGGATCCGCGGGATGCCGTTGGCGCCGTTGGTGACCTTGGGTCCGGTGGTGCCGTTGAGGTTCTGCATGGTGATGCGGAAGATCTCGCCGAAGCCGAGGGTGACGATAGCGAGGTAGTCGCCGCGCAGGCGCAGGGTGGGGGCGCCGATGAGGACGCCGAACACCATGGAGACGGCGGCGCCGGTGAGCATCGCGGCCCAGAACGGGAACTGGACGTGGATGGGCGAGGCGGGGGAGCCGGAGACGAGCGCGGCGGCGTAGGCGCCGACGCCGAGGAAGGCGACGTAGCCGAGGTCGAGCAGGCCGGCGAGGCCGACGACGATGTTGAGGCCGAGCGCGACGGTCGCGAAGATCAGGATGTTGGTGGCGACGGAGGTGTACTGGTCGCTGCTCTGGGTGAACGGGAAGCTGGCGGCGGCGGCGAACGCGGCGCCGGTGGTGACCGGCCGGTGCTTGACGGTCAGCGCGCGCAGCCGGGCGACGAGTCCGGACCTGGTGAGGGCGGCGGCGACGAAGACGGTGAGGAGCAGGTAGCCGGTGAAGAGCTCGCCGTAGTCGGTGTCGACGCCGAAGGTGATCGCGAACAGGCCGATGCCGAAGGCGGCGACGATGATCAGGACCTCGACCCAGGAGGGGAGTTGGCGCGGCGCGGGCAGCGGCCGGTCGATCTTCCCGAGGCGCAGCCAGGTGTTGGCGAGGTGGCCGAGCTGGACGAGCAGGACGGCGCCGGTGGCGATGGCGAGGCCGCCGGCGAGGGCGGTCATGACGGGGGCGACGGGCTTGTCGCCGGGGATGGCGTGGGCGCCGATCCAGGCGATGGGGGCGACGGGGACGAGGATGAACAGTCGCCGGTCGAGGATCTTCAGCGGGACGGCGGTGCGGCGGTCGAGGGGGAGGCCGAGGGCGCCGGCGATGCCGAGGATGCCGCCGGCGGCGAGGACCCAGCCGCCGGGTTCGAGGTTGGCGAGGCCGCCGAGGTCGACGGAGATGGCGCTGACGGCGAACGCGGCGACGGCGAGGGCGCCGGTGGCGGCGTACAGGACGGCGTTGTGGTTGCGGGCGGGGGCGGCCCAGCGGAGGCCGGGGGTGCCGTGGGTGGCGAGGAGGAGGACGAGGGTGAGGAGTCCGGCGACGAGGGCGAGCCACTGGAGGCCGGCGGGGGAGCCGTAGTAGGTGAGGTCGCCGGGGAAGTCGGAGGTCCAGGTCCAGGACATGGCTGCGGAGGCGGTGGTGGCGATGGCGCCGAGGCCGGTGAGGGCTGCGGCGGCGCGGGCCGGGAGGGGGATGACCGGGCTGGTTTCGGTTCTGGTGGTCATGGTGGTCACGCCCTGTCCGCGACGCGCTCGCCGAGCAGGCCCTGGGGCCGGACGAGGAGCACGAGGATGAGGAGTACGAAGGCCCAGACGTCCTTCCAGGCGCCGCCCCCGAAGAGGTGCATGCCGGGCAGGTGCTGGATGTAGCCGGTGGCGAGGCTTTCGGCGAGGCCGAGGGCGACGCCGCCGAGCATGGCGCCGTAGATGTTGCCGATGCCGCCGAGGACGGCGGCGGTGAAGGCCTTGAGGCCGAGGATGAAGCCCATGCGGAAGTCGACCTGGCCGCTGCGCAGTCCGTAGGCGATGGCGGCGACGGCGGCGAACGCGGCGCCGATGGCGAAGGCCATGACGATGATGCGGTCGGTGTCGATGCCCATGAGCTTGGCGGTGTCGGGGTCCTGGCTGGTGGCCTGCATGGCGCGGCCGGAGCGGGTGCGGGTGACGAACCAGCCGAGGGCGAGCATGCAGAGCGGGGCCGCGGCGATGAGGAAGAGGTCGCTGGGCTGGATGGTGACGGAGCCGAAGCTGATGGGGTCGCCGGGGATCTTGGGGAAGACGCGGGCCTTCTTGGCGTCGGGGTAGAAGGAGAAGACGAGCTGCTGGAGGAGGATGGAGAGCCCGATGGCGGTGATGAGGGGCGCGAGGCGGGGCGCGTTGCGCAGGGGCCGGTAGGCGAAGCGTTCGGCGGCGACGGCGGTCAGGGTGGAGACCAGGACGCCGGCGATCAGCATCAGCGGTAGGGCCAGCCACATGGTGGTGCCGCCGGGGAGGGCGAGGTAGGCGGTCAGGGCGCCGAAGCCGCCGACCATGACGATCTCGCCGTGGGCGAAGTTGATGAGCTGGACGATGCCGTAGACCATCGTGTAGCCGATCGCGACGAGCCCGTAGAGGGCTCCGAGGATCAGGCCGTTGGCCAGCTGCTGCGGTAGGTCGTGCACCGCTGGGCCTCCGTTGTGCGTTCGGGTGTCCGCGTGGGGTGGGTGGATGTGGGCGCGCGCGGGGGCACTCGTGGCGCCCCCGCGCGGGTGGTGCTGGTGGGGAAGGTGCCTCGGCTACCGGGCTGGTGGCTCGGGCGTCGGGCCGCCGGCTCGGGCGTCGGGCCGCCGGCTCAGCCGCTGAAGGTGCTCAGCCGGTGAAGGTGCCGCTCTTCGCCACGTCCCACTTGCTGTCCTTGACGGTGTAGACGGTGAGCTGCTTGTTGGTGGTGTCGCCGAACTCGTCGAAGGAGACCTTGCCGGTGACGCCGTCGAAGGAGATCTTCTGGACGGCGTCGACGACGGCGGCGCGGGCGTTGGAGGGGACCTTGCCGCCGTTGGCGTTCACGACGGTCTTGACGGCCTGGATGATGGCCCAGGCGCTGTCGTAGGAGTAGCCGCCGTAGGTCTCGAACGGGTCCTTGTAGCCGGCCGCCTTGTAGTCGGCGATGAACTTGGTGGCGGTGGGGAGCTTCTCGACGTCGCCGCCGACGGCGGTGGCGAAGTCGCCGGCGCTCTTGGGGTTGAGCTTGATGTAGTCGGCGCTCTGCATGCCGTCGCCGCCCATGAGCGGGATGTTGAGGCCGGCCTCCTTGAGCTGGAGGGAGAGCGGGCCGGCGGCCGGGTACTCGCCGCCGTAGTAGACGGCTTCGGCGCCGGAGCTCTTGACCTTGGTGACGATGGCGGCGAAGTCGCGGTCGTCGGGGTTGACGTGCTCCTCGCCGGCGACGGTGCCGCCGAGCTTGGTGAACTCGCCCTTGAAGGTGGCGGCGAGGCCGGCGCCGTAGGTCTTCTGGTCGTCGATGATGAAGACCTTGGACTTCTTCGAGTCGGTGTAGAGGAACTGGGCGGCGAACGGGCCCTGGACGGCGTCGGTGGTGGCGGTGCGGAAGTAGCTCTTGAAGGGGCGCTTCTTCTCGCCGGTGGCCCACTTCTCGCCCTGGGAGAGGGCGACGCCGGTGTTGGCGGGGGAGATCTCGACGAGGTTGGCGTCGTTGAAGATCTGCTGCATCGACTGCGCGACGCTGGAGTTGAGGGGGCCGACGACGCCGAGGACGCTGCTGTCGGCGACCAGCTGGGTGGCGTTCTGCTGGCCGGGGGCCGGCTTGGCGGTGTCGTCGAGGGCCTTGATCGCGAACTTGACCCCGGGGACCTCGTTCGTCTCGTTGGCCTTCTTGACCGCGAGGTCGACCGAGTTCTTGATGCCGATGCCGATGGCGGAGAGGTCGCCGGTGAGCGGGGCGTCGACGCCGATGGTGACGGTGGTGCCGGAGCCGCTGCCGCCGCCGTCGGCGGACTTCTTCTCGCCGCGGGATCCGCACGCACTGAGGCTGAGGGCGGAGATCACGGCAATGCTCACGACAACTGCGGAACGATGACGCACGGGGGTCCCCTTCGGTTCAGAAAGGCGCCGCGCCTTGGGGGGCGGGAGCCGGGGTGCGCGATGGGCCCTGGAGCGTGTCCAGCCCAATCCGGGTGGCGCGGTGACTGGCCGTGACTCTAGGCCCCGTTGGGCGGCTGGGGCAGGGGGTGTAGCGAGGCTGTGATTCTCTTGTTATGAGCACACGTATTATTTGTCTCAGCATGTGGTCGTTCCGACTCGACCAGCCCGGCGATTGCGGGTGTTTACGCGCTGGTAGGGCGATGTAAGGGCCAGAAATGAGGGTTGCTCCTGGCTGCACCGATAATCGAACGCCACTGTCCGATGTACATGTTCCGGGCGTACTCGTCCGGATTGCGGACAAACGAAGGCAGATGAGAGCGCTCCCATGTCCCTTTCGGGGTCCGGAGCGGTCGAATCCTTGGATTTCCTGCCTGTTACGCAGCGTTACAGGTGGGGGGTATCCCGGCTCGTGCCCGGACATGCCGACGCCCCCTCGTCTGAACCAACGCCTGCCCAGTGCGGCAGAAGGTCAAACAAGGGGGCGGACAAGGGATGTGACGGTGCGTCTGCCCTGGCAGGACCCCGTCAGCGGGGGGCGGCGGGCCGTCAGAGGTCGCGCAGCATGCAGGTCAGCCGGCAGCTGGTGATCCGGCGGCCGGTGTCGTCGGTGATCGCGATCTCGTACGTGGCGGCGGTGCGGCCCTTGAACACGGCCGTCGCGACGCCCGTGACCAGCCCGGACGTCGCCGAGCGGTGGTGGGTGGCGTTGAGGTCCACGCCGACCGCGTACCGGCCCGGGCCGGCGTGCAGCATCGCGCCGATCGAGCCCAGCGTCTCCGCCAGCGCCGCCGACGCGCCGCCGTGCAGCAGCCCGTACGGCTGCTGGTTGCCCTCGACCGGCATCGTGCCGACCACCCGGTCGCCCGAGGCCTCGACGATCCGGATGCCGAGCTTCTCGCCGAGGTGGCCGCCGGAGAACGTCTCCGGGTTGACGCCGAGCTTGGCGAAGTGGTCCAGCACCTCCTGCGGGACCTTCAGGACGGGGGTCGCGTCGGGGGCCGCTTCGGTCATGGGGGAACTCCTGCCGCTCGGGGGTCACGTCGTGGTGCTGGCGGTGCTGGTCGTGCTGACCGGGTTCATGGTGCTGCTCGTGCTCGTGGTGCCGGTCGTGCCGACTGTGATCGTACGACCGTCCTACTCGACGGTGGCGACCACGCCCCGCCGCCCGGGGCCGCGCGCCGTCAACCCCGCTCCAGCGCGCCGCACTCCCGTCCGCCGCGCCCCGTTTTGTCGGTGCCGGGCCATAGGATCGGGGACCGGTAGTGGAATCGGCAGGAACGGACGTTGACGTGGCTACGCAGAGTACGGACAAGGGCGCGACGGGTGGCGGCGGGGCCGGCCGGCGGCCCCGGCTGATGCTGCTCGACGGGCACTCGATGGCCTACCGGGCCTTCTACGCCCTGCCCGTGGAGAACTTCAACACCTCCACCGGCCAGCCCACCAACGCGGTCTACGGCTTCGCCTCGATGCTCGCCAACACCGTCCGTGACGAACAGCCCACCCACCTCGCGGTCGCCTTCGACCTCTCCCGCCAGACGTTCCGCTCCGTCGAGTTCCCCGACTACAAGGCCAACCGCGCCAAGACGCCGGACGAGTTCCGCAGCCAGATCGGCCTGATCGGCGAGCTGCTCGACGCCATGAACGTCCCGCGGCTGACGGTCGAGGGCTTCGAGGCCGACGACATCATCGCCACCCTGGCCACCGCCGCCGAGGCGGCCGGCTTCGACGTCGACATCGTCACCGGCGACCGGGACTCCCTCCAGCTGGTCACCGAGCACGTCACCGTCCTCTATCCGACCAAGGGCGTCTCCGAACTCACCCGCTACACCCCGGAGAAGGTCGCCGAGAAGTACGGCGTCACCCCGCGCCAGTACCCCGACCTCGCCGCCCTGCGCGGCGACCCGTCCGACAACCTGCCCGGCATCCCCGGCGTCGGCGAGAAGACCGCCGCCAAGTGGGTCAACCAGTTCGGCTCCTTCGACGAACTCGTCTCCCGCGCGGACGAGGTGAAGGGCAAGATCGGCGAGAAGCTGCGCGAGCACCTCGACTCCGTCAAGCGCAACCGCGTCCTCACCGAGCTCGTCCGCGACGTCGAACTCCCGCTCGGCGTGCCCGACCTGGCCCGCGCCTCCTTCGACAAGGCCGCCGTCGGCACCCTGATGGAGTCGCTGGAGTTCCGCAACGCCAACTTCCGCGACCGCGTCTTCGGCATCGACCCGGCCGGCAGCGAGGAGGAGGCCGCCGAACTCGCCCCCGGCGTCGAGGTCGACGGCGAACTGCTCACCGACGCGGGCACGCTGGCCGCCTGGCTGCGCGAGCACGCCGCCGACGCCAAGACCACCGTCGCCCTCGCCGCCGTCTACCAGTGGGCGCTCGGCACCGGCGAGGTCACCGAAGTCGCCCTCGCCACGGGGGAGACGGCCGCCTGGTTCGACCCGGCCCTCCTCGCCGAGGAGGACGAGCGGGCCTTCGCCGCCTGGCTCGCCGACCCGGCCGCCCCCAAGGCCCTGCACATCGCCAAGCAGGTCATGCGCGCCTTCGCCGAGCGCGGCTGGACGATCGAGGGCGTCGTCGCCGACACCGCCCTCGCCGCCTACCTGGAGAAGCCCGGCCGCCGCACCTTCACCCTGGAGGTGCTCGCCGAGGAGTACCTGGCCCGCTCGCTCACCCCCGCCGCCCCGGCGGCCGAGAGCGGCCAGCTCTCCTTCGACGCCCCCGAGGAGACCGACGGCATCGACGCCGAGGCGGCCCGCGCCCAGGCCCTCATGCTCCAGGCCCGCGCCGTCCTCGACCTCGCCGCCCTCTTCGACACCCGCCTCGCCGAGGTCGGCGCCGTCGAGCTCATGCACGACATGGAACTGCCCATCGCCGCCCTGCTCGCCCGCATGGAGCGCTACGGCATCGCCGCCGACCGCCCCTGGCTCACCACGCTGGAGACGCGGTTCGCCGCCGAGATCCAGCGCTGCGTCGAGGAGGCGCACGCCGCCGCCGGACACGAGTTCAACCTCGGCTCGCCCAAGCAGCTCCAGGAGATCCTCTTCGGCGAGCTCGCCCTCCCCAAGACCAAGAAGATCAAGACCGGCTACACCACCGACGCCGACGCCCTGACCTGGCTCGCCACCCAGACCGACAACGAACTGCCGGTCATCCTGCTGCGCCACCGCGACCAGGCCAAGCTGCGCACCACCGTCGAGGGCCTGCTCAAGACCGTCTCGCCCAAGGGCCGCATCCACACCACCTTCAACCAGATGGTGGCCGCCACCGGCCGGCTCTCCTCGCAGGACCCGAACCTGCAGAACATCCCCGTCCGCACGGAGGAGGGGCGCGCCATCCGCCGCGCCTTCATCGTCGGCGAGGGCTACGAGTCGCTGCTCACCGCGGACTACTCCCAGATCGAACTGCGCATCATGGCCCACCTGTCCGAGGACGAGGCCCTGATCGAGGCCTTCGCCTCCGGCGAGGACCTCCACACCACCGTCGCCTCCCAGGTCTTCGAGGTCCCGGGCGACGCGGTGGACGCCGAGATGCGCCGCAAGATCAAGGCGATGTCCTACGGCCTCGCCTACGGCCTGTCCGCGTACGGGCTCTCGCAGCAGCTCGGCATCAAGCCGGCCGAGGCGCAGGGCCTGATGGACACCTACTTCGAGCGCTTCGGCGGCGTGCGCGACTACCTGCGCCGCGTCGTCGACGAGGCCCGCGCCACCGGCTACACCGAGACCCTCCTCGGCCGCCGCCGCTACCTGCCCGACCTCAACAGCGACAACCGCCAGCGCCGCGAGATGGCCGAGCGGATGGCCCTCAACGCCCCGATCCAGGGCTCGGCCGCGGACATCGTCAAGATCGCCATGCTGCGCGTCGACGACGCCCTGCGCGAGGCCGGCCTCACCTCCCGGATGCTGCTCCAGGTCCACGACGAAATCGTGCTGGAGCTGGCCCCCGGCGAGCGCGAGCAGGTCGAGGCCATCGTCCGCGAGCAGATGGCCGGCGCCTACCCGCTTCGAGCCCCGCTCGACGTCTCCGTCGGCATCGGCGCCAACTGGGAGGCGGCGGCGCACTGATGGCCCGTCAGGGAGTCGTGGGCGCAGACCTGTTCCGGTCCACGTCCACGACTCCTACGCTTGGTCCATGGTGGCGCGGCTGACTTTGCGGGCAGGGCCGGAGTCGACGGACCTCGTCTTCGCCGAGGGCGGCGGGACCAGGGCCGAGGCACTCCGGGCCGGACTGCGGGCCGCCTCCTCGGGCATCGTCGCGCCGCTGGTCCTGGCCGGGTTCTCGGCCCTGCTCGCGATCGTGATGATCGTGGCCGGGGCCGACCTCGGCACGATCCTGATGGCCCTCGGGTTCATCGCGGCCGGGGAGGTCGCCCTGTTCGTGCCGCTGGCCGCGCACGCCGAGGTGACGACCGTGCGTCGGGTGGAATTCGCGCCGCCCGCCGCACCCGAGCGGATGCGGTTCGTCCGCGCCGGGCGCCCCGACCCCTGGGTGCCGGTGGCGCACCTCGGCCGGATCGTGATCGCCCACCGGATGACCGAGCCGTACGAGGGCGACAGGCAGCCCGCCGAGCACACGTACACACTGCGCATGGTCATGCGGCACAACGAGCAGGCCCCCTACGGCGGCCCTTATCCGGAGGACCCCCGGGAGCTGGCCGAGGCGCTGCGGGAGCTGCTGGCGCCCGCCGGCGTCCGGATCGAGGCCGAGACCACCCGCAGCGTCCGGCCGAAGCTCCCGCCGCCCGGATCCGGATCCGAACCCGGACCCGGAAACAGCCGCAGCTCGCGCTGGACGAGCGGCGGTTCGGCGTCCGCCAACTCCGGGGGTGGCTGAGGGCGCGGCGCAGAGTAGGTACCGGCGGGCCGGGGGGTGTCCAACACCTGGACTCCATCCAGGGTGCCGACATACCGTCGGAAACCGGGCGTGTTCGATGCGGGTAGCATGCCGTCAACGTCTCGTCAGATGCCGGGAGTTGGCGTATGAGCACACTGGTGGTGGGGTCGCGGGCCAGTCACCTGGCGCGGGCCCAGGTCAGGGAGTTCCTGGCGCCGCTGCGGGAGCACTTCCCCGATGTGGTCTTCCGCCATCGGGTGATCACGGAGGCCGGTGACCAGGACCGCAGGTCGGCCCTCCGGGAGGTGTCGGAGCGCGGTGGCGGCTCGGCGTTCTCCGTGAACCAGGTGAACGCGCTGGTGTCCGGCGAGGTCGACGTGATCGTGCACTCGCTCAAGGACCTGCCGACCGCGAACCCGCCCGGCCTGATCCTCCTGCCCCCGCCCACCCGCGCCGACGTGCACGACGCGCTGTGCGGCTCGACGCTGGCCGGCCTCCCGCACGGCGGCAGGATCGGCACCTCGGCGTCGCGCCGGATCGCCCAGCTGCTGCACGTCCGCCCGGACCTGGTGCCGGTGGAGATCCGAGGGAACGTCCCGACCAGGCTCGGCAAGCTCAGGACGCCGCAGGTGGACGCGGTAGTCCTGGCCGCCGCCGGGATCAAACGGCTCGGCCGCGACGAGGAGATCGGCGAGATCCTCCCGATCGGGCTGTTCCCGCCGTCGCCCGGCCAGGGCGCCCTGGGCATCCAGATCCGCGAGGACAACGAACTGGCCCACGAGATCCTGGCCGGTTCCGGTGACCCGGTGACCGACGCGGAGGTCCGGGCCGAGCGGGCGATGCTGGCCGAGCTCCACGGCGGCTGCTCGGTGCCGGTCGGCGCGTACGGCAAGGCCGACGGCGACGTGCTGACCCTGCACGGGCAGGTGACCTCCGTGGACGGCAGCCGCCAGGTGGAGGCCCGTCTCTCCGGCCCGCTGGACGAACCGGAGAAGCTGGGCATGCAGGTGGCCGGCCTCCTGCTCGACCAGGGCGCGGAGGCGATCCTGGCGGAGGCCCGGCCCGCGGCTTGACCGCACACGCGAGCCGGATCCACGGCGGCGCAGACGGTGATCCGGTCCATCTTCCGAGTGCGACCAGCCCTGCCGTGATACCCGGCGTTAACGCCGGGGACGTGGGGATGTGATGCGCGGCCAGCAGAATCCACCGCACGCCCGTCGAAGCGGAAGAGAGTTTCCGCTGTGCGGAATTCCTTCGGAAGGGGATTCGCATGACCGAAGCATCCGTGCCCGCCCAGAACCGGGCCGTGACCGTGCTGCTGTCGCCGTTCGTCCAGGTCATCGTGGCCATCGGGCTCGGAATCGCGGTGGGAAGCCTGTGGCCGGGCAGCGCTCACGACCTCAAGCTGATCGGCGACGGCTTCCTCAACGCGATCAGGGCCGTCATCTCGCCGCTGGTCTTCTGCGTCGTGGTGCTGGGGATCGCCAAGGCCGGCGACATCAAGGCCGTCGGACGGATCGGCGTCAAAGCACTGATCTGGTTCGAGGTCGTCAGCACGATCGCGCTGCTGGTCGGCCTGGCCGCCGCCAACCTCGTCGAACCCGGGCACGGTTTCGCCGACGGGCATCCGAAGCTCGACGCCGCGGCCGTGGACAAGAAGACCGCCGGCGCTCAACTGCCGGGCTTCGCGGGCTTCCTGCTGAGCATGGTGCCGACCAGCGCGGTCGGGGCCTTCGCCAACAACCAGGTGCTGCAAGTGCTGTTGCTGGCCGTACTCTGCGGGACGGCGATCGCACACCTGGGGCACACCCGCGCCCCGCTGGTCCTGGAACTGGTCGACCAGGCCGGCCAGGTGATCTTCCGGGTCGTCGGGTACCTGATGAAGCTCGCGCCCCTCGCCGCGTTCGGCTCCGCCGCATATCTGGTCGGCCAGTACGGGATGTCGGTGCTCTCCTCGTACGGCGCGCTGGTCGCATGCTGCTACGGGGCGGCACTGCTGTTCGCGGTGGGCCTGGCCGTGCTGCTCAAGGTGTTCACCGGGCTCAGCCTGTGGCGCTTCCTCGCCTACACCCGGTCCGAGTTCTCGCTCGCGGTGGCAACGGCGTCCAGCGAGGTCGTGATGCCGAGGATGATGCAGAAGCTGCGCGACGCGGGCGCCGGCGAGGCACCGACCGGGCTGGTGCTGCCGACCGGCTACTCGTTCAACCTCGACGGGGCGTCGATCTACCTCTCCGTGGCCACACTGTTCATGGCGCAGGCGCTCGACGTGCACCTGTCCCTGGGCCAGCAGGTCACGATCGTGCTGATGCTCATGCTCACCAGCAAGGGCATGGCCGGCATCCCGGGCTCCGCGTTCCTGGCCCTGTCGGCGACCGCCGCCGCCGTGAACGCCTTCCCGCCGGGCGCAGTGGCACTGCTGCTCGCGGCGGACCGCCTGATGGACACCATGCGCGTGGTCACCAATCTGCTGGGCAACTGCGTCGCCACCTTCGTCGTGGCCCGCTGGGAGGGGATGCTGGACATCGGCCGCGCCAAGGCCGTACTCGCCGGCAAGCCTGTACCGGCCCCCGCGGAGCAGCGCGCGCCCGTCCCTCTGACTGCGGTCGACTGAGTACCGCCGGAAACGGGAGAGCGCTGGGTGGCGGCCCGCACACTCGTCCTCTATCGGGTGAACTTGCCTACGGCATCGCATAGTTCCAGCGTCAAGGGCAGGACGTGACGGCTGCGGTGACCTGCTATGGTCCGCCCTGTTCGGCCGCCGCTTCCTGGCCCGAACGGATGGGGAGTCCTCCTGTGACCAGCGATGCCGTCGACCGTCTCCCGACGCGGGCCTTCCGGCTGATCGTGACGGGCGGTGGAACCGGCGGGCACACCTATCCGGCGCTCACCGCGGTGCGTACAGTACGGGCGAGACTCGCCGCTGCCGGCCGGGCGTTGGACGTCCTGTGGGTTGGCACGGCGGACAGCTTGGAGTCCCGGGTCGCGGCGGGTGAGGGGATCGAGTTCGCGGCGGTCGCCACTCGCGGGACGGGCGGCGCGCATCGCGGTGTCCTCCGAGTCGACGCTGCCGCTGCTGCCCGAGGCGGCCCGCTCGATCGCGGTCGTCACCGGCAATCCGGTACGGCCCGAGGTGCTGACCGGTCATGCGGACAAGGCGATCCAGGCCCTCGGGCTGCACGGATTCCGCCGGGATCTGCCGACCGTGTACGTCACGGGCGGTGCGCAGGGCTCGGAGCAGATCAACGGACTGGTGGCAGAGGTTCTGCCCTGGCTGCTGACCAGCGCCAACGTGATCCACCAGTGCGGCCCGGCTCATGTCGATGCTCTGCGTCAGCACGTTGCCTCCCTCCCCGCAGAGCTTGCGGCGCGGTACTTCCTCACCGCCTTCGTCGGCCCCGAACTGCCGGACGTCCTCGCCCTCGCCGACGTGGTGATCTCCCGCAGCGGGGCCGGAACCATCGCGGAGCTGACCGCGCTCGGCAAGGCCGCCGTCCTGATCCCCCTCGCCTCGTCGGCGGGCGACGAGCAGGCCCACAACGCCCGCCACCTGCACGAGGCGGGCGCGGCGATCGCCCTCCTCGGCGAGACGACCGGGCAGACCCTCGGCTCTGCCCTGGAACCGCTGCTCCGCGACCCCGCCCTGCGGGCCGGCATCGCGGCGCGCGCCCGCTCCCACGGCCGCCCGGACGCCGGCAAGCGGCTGGTCGACGTCCTGTTGGCCGCCGCGGCGGGCCATGGTTCCCAGAACTGACTCGGCGGGCGCACAGGAAGTCGGCGTGGCCGACTTCCTGTGCACGCGGGGCCTGGACGCTGAACGGCGAGTGGGCGAGGCGGACGGCCTCGTCGACCTGGGCCCGGTCGTAGCCGCGACGAATGATCTCGACGTGCGGGTCGGCGGGGCGTCGGTGCGGCGACAGGTCGGCCGAGTGGTCCGGCCCGGAGGTGGCACAGTCGGTGCGCAGGGAATTGGCCCGTGCGATGGGTCAATTCCGCACTACGGTAGGCATCATGACAGCGAGATCCACTTCGACCGACCAGCCCGTCTCCCTGGCCGAGGCGCCGACGTGCCAGGCCCGCAACTCCGCCGCCTTCTGGACCGCGACCGGCCGAAGCCGGGGGCACGAGGTGATCCGGCGCCGCGGGTTCGTCGCGGTCGACGGCGACGAGCGCGCGGGCCTGCGGATCCTGATCCAGGAGCCCGACCTCGACCCGGGCGAACTGGCCGAGGTGAGCGAGCTGACCCGCCGGGCCGCGGGCCCGGTGACCACCGAGGATCCGTTCAGCTCGACCGACCTGAGCCACCTGGGCATGCGCAACTGGCAGATGCCGATCATGCTGCGCCGGCCCGCGCCCGTCGGCGAACCGGCGTCGGACGTGATCCGGGTGCGGCGGCCCGAGGACCTCCAGGCGGCCGAGCGGGTCGTGATCGACGGCTTCGAGCTGGACGGATTCGAGCCCTACCGCCCCGGCGAGCTCTTCCCGCCGGCGCTGATCGAACAGCCGGGCGTGGATGTGTTCGTCGCCTCGCTCGACGGCGCGGCCGCGGGGGCCTGCGTCAGTGTCGTGGCGGACGGCGTCGGCAGCCACTACTGGGTCGGTACCGCGTCCGCGTTCCGGTCGCGTGGCGCGGGCCGGGCCGTCATGCTCGGCGCCCTCGCCCACATGGCGGATCTGCCGGCGACCCTCACCGCGTCGAAGCTGGGCAGGCCGCTGTACGAGTCGCTGGGTTATGCGGTCGCTACGCCCTCGACCTGGTGGGCTTCCCCTCGCCTGACCGCGTAGCGGTGAAGCCCTCGCGGGCCCGCACTGTGGCTTGGGTGGCGTGGTTGCGGCAGCGGGTGAGGGCGGGCCCGATGCGGGGGTCGGGGTTGGGGGTGGCGGTGAGGAGTTCGCCGGTAGTGGGGCGGGGGTGGGTGGCGGCGGGCGAGGACGGCGTAGGCCTCGGCGGGGGTGGAGCCGGTTTCGAACAGGTGCCGGGCGGTGAGGGAGAGTCGCATGGGGTCCTGTTTCAGACGGCGAGGGCAGGGGCGATGAGGGCCCAGACAAACTTGCCGATGCCGCCCACGCGGGGGCAGCAACCCCAGTGCACCGCAAGCTCGTTGACGAGGAACAGGCCGCGCCCGTGCTCGTCGTCCGGGGAGGTGGCGCGCAGGGACGGGCGGCCGCTTCCGGCGTCGTGGACCTCGATGAGGCGGTCGGCGGGCGCGTCGGAGTGCTGGACGGCGTTGGCGAAGAGTTCGCCCCCTTCAGGGCTCCTATCCTCCTGCACATGAGTAACAGCGCCGGGAAGTCCCAGTCAACGCCGCTCCACTCGGTGTCCGTCGCCGGGGTGGTGGTGCGCACCAAGCGTCCGGACACACGACGGCCGACACCTGCTGTGACAATGTGACCGACGTCGGCCTTCCGGAAGCGGCTGGGCTCGTTCCTGCGCCGGCCGGTGGAGTGGTCGGACCACTGCGTCCTTGGGTGCCTGCGAAGTGTGAGCGGGCTCAAGCCGGACGGTACCCCGTCATCCCACGCCAGGGACCGGAACAGTTCGACCGGTCACTCGCGTTGACGGTCGTTCAGGGTGCTGCCGGGACGCCAAGCAGGGCTGCGATGCGAGCTGCGGTGCCGGGCTGGCCGTCTGCTAGGACGGTGGTGATGCCGAGTGCTTCAGCCGGGGGCAGGTTCCTGGGGTGGTCGTCCACGAACACGCACGCTTCGCCGGGCAGCCCGAGCCGGTCCAGGGTGAGCTGGTAGATCGCCGGGTCGGGCTTGGCGATGCCCTCCCGTTCGGAGATCACCGTCACGTCGAACAGCTCCCATACGCCCAGGGCCTCGTACGGGTCGTACGGGTCGAGGCCGAAGGAGTTGGACAGCAGCGCGACCGTCAGGCCGGCCTGACGTGCCGAGCGGGCGAGCGTGATCATGTCGTCGGCGGGTCGGACGCCCGTCCATGCCCGGCCCATCAGGTTCTCGTGCTCCGGCACGCCGAGGACGGGGGCCACGCGCCGGTTCCACTCCGCCTGGCTCAGTCGTCCGGCTTCGAGTTCGGTGTACAGGCGGCTGGCTTCCGGGTCGTGGTTGAGCGTGCGCCGCCATGCCTCGGCGTCGAGGCCCTGCGCGAGGCACCACGCGCGGAGTGCGGACCCGGCGTCGGCGGTCAGGACGCCGACGAAGTCCAGGATCAGGGCTGAGAACGGGCGTTCGGCTGCGGGGAAGTGAGTGGCGCTCGGGGTGGTCAGTGCCATGGCGGGTGTCGTCCTCCGGTGTCGTGGCCTCTCCAGGACCGTACCCGCTGGGCGTTGGTGAGACGGGTGGGCGCTTCTGTCGTCAGGTCCTTCGGCTAGGAGCTGTCCGGCCGATCATGCGCGACGCCGGACGCGGTGCCCTGGTCGAGCGTCACGGGGGCGGCGTGACACAGCTGCTCACGCCGGGTCCGGCAGATTCATCCGCGCGAGCTTGGCCGGGTCGACCACGGCGCCGATGGCGGTGATGCGGCCGTCTGTGACGGTGAACGCGAGGACGGAGAGAGGGGTCCCGTCCTCGCGCCAGGAGATAACTCCGGGAAGGCCGCCCACGAGGGCTGCCCGGCCCTGGGTGGCCGCGCTGGCGGCCAGCTGCGCGCCGGCGGCGACCTTGGTGGCGCCGAGGGTGACGACCAAGCCGCCGGGGGTGTCGACGGTGAGCCGCACCTCGGGGTCGAGCACGCGTAGCAGGCCCTCGAAGTCTCCACCGCGGGCGGCCGCCAGGAAGGCGGAAACCACTTGGCGCTGCTTCCGGTGTGCGCTGGCCGGCTGCTCGGTTGCCTGGACCTTTCTGCGGGCGCGGCTGGCGAGCATCTTGGCGGCGTCGGTGGACTTGCCGAGGATGCGGCCGATCTCGTCGAAGGGCACCGCGAACAGGTCGTGCAGCACGAACGCCAGCCGCTCGCTGGGCCGAAGCGATTCGAGGACGACGAGGAGCGCGAGTCCGACCGAGTCGGCGAGCACCGCGTCGTCGTCCGGGGCGGGAGCGTCGTCGAGCGTCACCACGAGATCGGGCAGACGGTCGTCCAGGGATGCCTCGGGGCGGGCCGCGCGCGACCGGAGGATGTCGAGGCTGATCCGGCCGACCACGGTGGTGAGCCAGCCGCCGAGGTTTTCGATGGTGGTCGTGTCCTGGCGGGAGAGCCGCAGCCAGGCTTCCTGGACCACGTCCTCGGCGTCGGCGTGCGATCCGAGCACGCGGTGGGCGACCGCACGCAGCCGGTCGCGCTGGGCTTCGAACGCCTGGGCCACCAGGTCCGCCGAGCCGGTCTCGAACATGTTGTTACCTTCCCTGAATCCGCTCCGTCATGAGGGATGACGGGCCCGACGGGGCTCAGGTAACAGCTGAAGGAGCACCATGCTGACGAACATCATGTACGTGACGCTCTATGTCACCGATCAGGAGCGCGCGCTGAGGTTCTACACGGACCAGCTCGGCCTGGAGAAGCGCGTCGACTACCCGGGGCCTGACGGACGCTTCCTCACCATAGGCGTCCCCGGCAGCCCGCTCGAAATCATCCTCTGGCCTCACGCCGCGGCCGCTGGGCAGCTGGCCGAGCTTCAGCCCGGCACCACACCCGGCCCGGTCTTCCTCGAGTCGGACGACCTGCGCGCAGACTTCGAGGTGCTCCGTGAGCGCGGTGTGACGTTCGACCAGCCCGAACCGGAGGACTACGGGTACGGCGTTCGCATCGAGGCAGTGGACCCCGACGGCAACCGGATCTCGCTGCGCCAGCGCGCCGCCTGGCAGAGCCGTGGCGATGGCTGACCGTTCGTAGACCCGGCGTGGCTGGCGCCGTCCGGCGCCAGCCAC
>NZ_JBFBDY010000005.1:0-50700 GCF_040683475.1 Kitasatospora sp. NPDC093558
CTGGACGGCGTTGCGCTCCGGGTCCGCGGCGGGCACGAAGCGCTCGTCGCCCCACCAGAGGTCCAGCCGCGCCCAGTCGACCGCGTCGCGCGCCGGGGAGGCGGCGATCGCGGCCAGCAGGGCGTTGCCGTTGCGGCCGCCGGTGAGCACCACCGAGGCGGTGCCGCGGGCGGCCTGGGCGTCCACGATCCGGGTGATCAGCCGGGCCGCGGCCGCCTGCGCCATCAGCTCCTTGTCGCGGTGGACGACGAGCTGCGGGGTCGCGTTGGTCATGCGCTCGCCTCGGCGGAGCCGTCGGCGGCCTCGGTGACCCCGGCCGCCTTCTTGGCGGCCTTCTTCGCGGCGGGCTTCTTCTCCGGGGCGCCGGCCGTGACCCGGTCCGGGTTGGCCACCGGGACGTCGGAGACCGCCTGGGTGATCCGCCCGGCCGCCGCCGTCTCGGCGTTGGTGGGCTCGTGGAGGCGGTCCACGGGCGTGCGCACGGCCGTCGCGTAGATGTCGTCCGGGTCGAGCCGGCGCAGCTCCTCGGCGATCAGCTCCGAGGTCTCGCGCCGCTTGAGCGCCACCTGGCGGTCCGGCGAGCCGGGCATCGACAGGGTGCCCATCAGGCCGTCCGGGCGGTCCAGGGTGATGTCCCCGTCCTTGGTGCGCAGGTGCACCGCGGTGATGCCGGGGCCGCCGGTGACGACCCGCTCGACCGGGACGCGCAGGCGGTTGTGCAGCCACAGGCCGAGCAGCTCGACGCTGGGGTTGTACGACTCGCCCTCCACCGCGGCGGAGAGGATGTGCGACGGGCGCTGGTCGAGCGCGGCGGCCAGCATCGAGCGCCAGCCGGTGATCCGGGTCCAGGCCAGGTCGGTGTCGCCCGGGGTGTAGCTCTGGGCGCGCTGGGCGAGCTGGCCGACCGGGGACTCGGCGGTGACCGCGTCGGTGATCCGGCGCTGGGCGATCGAGCCGAGCGGGTCCTGCGCCGGGTGGAGCGGAGCGTTGTCCGGCCACCAGACGACGACCGGGGCGTCCGGCAGCAGCAGCGGCAGGACGACGGACTGGGCGTGCGCGGCGAGTTCGCCGTGCATGCGCAGGATGACCGTCTCGCCGGAGCCGGCGTCCGAGCCGACGAGGATCTCGGCGTCCAGGCGGGTCTCGGCGCGGGCCCGGGGCGAGCGCCCGGCGCGCTTGATCACCGCGAGGGTGCGCGAGGGGTGCTCGCGGGAGGCGTCGTTGGCGGCCTTGAGGGCGTCGTAGGCGCTGCCCTCGTCGGTCACGATCACCAGGGTGAGCACCATGCCGGCGGCGGTGGCACCGCTGCCCCGGCGCGCCTCCATGAGCGCGGCGTTGATCTTGCTCGACGTCGTGTTGGTGAGGTCGGTCTTCATGGCCGGCGCCAGCTCCTGCCGTCTCGTGCGAGCATCTCGTCCGCCTCGGCGGGGCCCCAGGTCCCCGCCGCGTACTGGGCGGGCTTGCCGTGGGTGTCCCAGTGCCTCTCGATCGGGTCGAGGATCTGCCAGGAGAGCTCGACCTCCTGGTGGCGCGGGAACAGGTTGGCGTCGCCGAGCAGCACGTCGAGGATGAGCCGCTCGTACGCCTCCGGGCTGGACTCGGTGAAGGACTCGCCGTAGGCGAAGTCCATCGTGACGTCGCGGACCTCGAAGGAGGTGCCCGGCACCTTGGAGCCGAACCGCACCGTCACGCCCTCGTCCGGCTGGACCCGGATGACCAGGGCGTTCTGCCCGAGCTCCTCGGTCGCGTAGGAGTCGAACGGCAGGTACGGGGCGCGCTGGAAGACCACCGCGATCTCGGTGACGCGGCGGCCGAGGCGCTTGCCGGTGCGCAGGTAGAACGGCACACCCGCCCAGCGGCGGTTGTTGATCTCCAGCTTGATGGCCGCGTAGGTGTCGGTCTTGGACTCGGGGTCGATGCCGTCCTCGTCCAGGTAGCCGACGACCTCCTCGCCGCCCTGCCAGCCGGCCGCGTACTGGCCGCGCACGGTGTGCCGGCCGAGGTCGGCCGGGAGCTTGACGGCGCTGAGCACCTTCAGCTTCTCGGCGACCAGCGCCTTGGGGTGGAAGGAGGCGGGCTCCTCGATGGCGGTGAGCGCCATCAGCTGGAGCAGGTGGTTCTGGATGACGTCGCGGGCCGAGCCGATGCCGTCGTAGTAGCCGGCGCGGCCGCCGATGCCGATGTCCTCGGCCATGGTGATCTGCACGTGGTCGACGTAGGACCGGTTCCAGATCGGCTCGAACATCTGGTTGGCGAAGCGCAGCGCCAGGATGTTCTGGACCGTCTCCTTGCCCAGGTAGTGGTCGATCCGGAAGACCTCGTCGCGCGGGAAGACCTCGTGGACGACCTTGTTGAGCTCCTGCGCGCTCTCCAGGTCGTGGCCGAACGGCTTCTCGATGACGGCGCGGCGCCAGGAGCCCTGCGGGGGGTCGGCCAGGCCGTGCTTCTTGAGCTGCTGGACGACGGTCGGGAAGAACTTCGGCGGGACGGACAGGTAGAAGGCGAAGTTGCCGCCGGTGCCCTGGGCCTTGTCGAGCTCCTCGATGGTCTCGCGGAGCTTGTCGAAGGCGTCGTCGTCGTCGAAGGTGCCCTGGACGAAGCGCATGCCCTTGGCGAGCTGCTGCCAGACCTCCTCCCGGAACGGGGTCCGGGCGTGGTCCTTGACCGCGTCGTGGACCTCCTTGGCGAAGTCCTCGTCCTCCCACTCGCGGCGGGCGAAGCCGACGAGCGAGAAGCCCGGCGGCAGCAGGCCGCGGTTGGCCAGGTCGTAGATCGCCGGCATCAGCTTCTTGCGGGACAGGTCGCCGGTGACCCCGAAGATGACCAGGCCCGACGGCCCCGCGATGCGCGGGAGCCGTCGGTCTGCAGGGTCACGAAGCGGGTTGACGGGCATGGCCGGGGGATCGTCCGCGTCCGACACCGGTGTCAACTCGGGGAAATCAGTGCTCACTTGATGGGCTCCGCTTTCGTGCGCTGGCTGTGAGCAGGGGTCACTTCTCGTCGGCGAAGGACGCGAGCGAGGCGGTGACGGTGTCGAGCAGCTCGGTCCAGGACTGCTCGAACTTCTCGACGCCCTCGTCCTCCAGCACCTGGACCACGTCGTCGTAGTCGACGCCGGCGGCCGCGATGGCGTCCAGGACGGCCTTGGCGTCGGCGTAGTTGGGGACGATGGTGTTGCCGGTGACCACGCCGTGGTCGCCGGTGGCGTCCAGGGTGGCCTCGGGCATCGTGTTCACGGTGCCGGGGGCGACCAGCTCGGTGACGTACAGGGTGTCCGGCAGGGCCGGGTCCTTGACGCCGGTGGAGGCCCACAGCGGGCGCTGCGGCTTGGCGCCGGCGGCCTCCAGGGCCTTCCAGCGGGCGCTGCCGGCGGTCTTGCCGTCGACGCTGCCGAAGACCTCCTCGTACGCCTGGTAGGCGAGGCGGGCGTTGGCCAGGGCGGCCTTGGAACGCAGGTTCTTGGCGTCGCCGCCGATCTTGTCCAGGCGCTTGTCGATCTCGGTGTCCACGCGGGAGACGAAGAAGGAGGCGACGGACTCGATCTGGGAGAGGTCCAGGCCCTTGGCTTTGGCGGCCTCCAGGCCGGTCAGGTAGGCGTCCATGACGGCCTTGTAGCGGTCCAGCGAGAAGATCAGCGTGACGTTGACGCTGATGCCCTTGCCGATGACCTCGGCGATCGCGGGCAGGCCGGCCTTGGTGGCGGGGATCTTGATGAAGACGTTCGGGCGGTCGACCAGCCACCACAGCTGCTTGGCCTCGGCCACGGTGGGGGCGGTCTCGTGCGCCAGGCGCGGGTCGACCTCGATGGAGACGCGGCCGTCGCGGCCGTTGGAGGCGTCGTAGACGGGGCGCAGCACGTCGGCGGCGTCGCGCACGTCCGAGGTGGTGATCATGCGGATCGCCTCGTCCGTGGTGACCTTGCGGACGGCGAGGTCGCGCAGCTGGCCGTCGTAGGAGCTGTCGCCGCTGCCGGCGATGGCCTTCTGGAAGATGGTCGGGTTGGTGGTGACGCCCACCACGTGCTTGTTCTGCACCAGCTCGGCCAGGTTGCCGGAGTTCAGTCGCGCGCGGCTGAGGTCGTCCAGCCAGATCGCCACGCCTTCGTCGCTGAGGCGCTTGAGTGCGTCGGTCATGGTGCTTCAGTCCCTTTTTCTTCTGCTTCGTGGGGTAGTCAGAGGGGCCGCGTGCCCGCGTGCGGGCGGGCACGCGGCCCGGATGCGCTAGCGGTTGACGGCTTCGAGGGAGCGCAGGGCGTTGTGGGCCTCGGCCACCACGCGCTCGGCGGTCAGGCCGAACTCCTCGAACAGCACCTGGTAGTCCGCGGAGGCGCCGAAGTGCTCCAGCGAGACGATCCGGCCGTGGTCGCCGACCAGCTCGCGCCAGCCCTGGGCGATGCCGGCCTCGACCGAGACGCGGGCCTTGACCGACGGCGGCAGCACGCTGTCGCGGTAGGCCTGGTCCTGCTCCTGGAACCACTCGAAGGACGGCAGCGAGACGACGCGGGTGGCGATGCCCTCGGCCTCCAGGACCTCGCGGGCCTTGACGGCCAGCTGGACCTCGGAGCCGGTGCCGAGCAGGATCACCTGCGGGTCGCCGTTGCCGGCCTCGGCCAGGATGTAGCCGCCCTTCGCGGTGCCCTCGGCGGAGCCGAAGACCTCGCGGTCGAAGGTCGGGACGTTCTGGCGGGTGAGCGCCAGGCCGACCGGGCCGGGGTGGCTGGTCTGCCGCTCGATGACGGTGCGCCAGGCGACGGCGGTCTCGTTGGCGTCGGCCGGGCGGACCATGGACAGGCCCGGGATGGCGCGCAGCGAGGCCAGGTGCTCGACCGGCTGGTGGGTCGGGCCGTCCTCGCCGAGGCCGATGGAGTCGTGCGTCCAGACGTAGGTGACCGGCAGCTTCATGAGCGCGGCCAGGCGCACGGCCGGGCGCATGTAGTCCGCGAAGACCAGGAAGGTGCCGCCGTACACACGGGTCCTGCCGTGCAGGGCGATGCCGTTCATGGTCGAGCCCATGGCGTGCTCGCGGATGCCGAAGTGGATCGTCCGGCCGTACGGGCTCGCCGACTTGAGGGGGTTGCCCTCGGGCAGGAAGGAGCTCTCCTCGTCGATGGTGGTGAGGTTGGACTCCGCGAGGTCGGCCGAGCCGCCCCACAGCTCCGGGATCACCGCGCCGATCGCCTTGAGGGTCTCGCCGGAGGCCTTGCGGGTGGCGACGTCCTTGCCGGCCGGGAACGACGGGACGGTCTTCTTCCAGCCCTCGGGCAGCTCGCCGGCCTGGATGCGGTCGAACTCGCCGGCCCGGTGCGGGTTGGCGGCGCGCCAGGCCTCGAAGGAGCCCTGCCACTCGTCGCGGGCGGCCTTGCCGCGCTTGATCACCAGGCGGGCGTGCTCGATGACCTTGTCGGAGACCTCGAAGGTCTTCTCCGGGTCGAAGCCCAGGACCTTCTTGGTGGCGGCGATCTCGGCGGCGCCGAGGGCGGAGCCGTGGGCCTTGGCGGTGTTCTGCGCGTCCGGGGCCGGCCAGGCGATGATCGTGCGCATAGCGATCATCGACGGGCGGGCCGTCTCGGCCTTGGCGGCGGCCAGCGCGTCGGCGAGGGCCGCGACGTCGATGTCGCCGTTCGCCTTCGGGGTGACCCGCTGGACGTGCCAGCCGTACGCCTCGTAGCGCTTGAGGACGTCCTCGGAGAAGGCCGTCTCGGTGTCGCCCTCGATGGAGATGTGGTTGTCGTCGTACAGGGCGACGAGGTTGCCCAGCTGCTGGTGGCCGGCCAGCGAGGAGGCCTCGGCGGAGATGCCCTCCTCCAGGTCGCCGTCGGAGACGATGGCCCAGATCGTGTGGTCGAACGGGGACTCGCCGGCCGGGGCGTCCGGGTCGAACAGGCCGCGCTCGTAGCGGGCGGCCATCGCCATGCCGACCGCGTTGGCGATGCCCTGGCCGAGCGGACCGGTGGTGGTCTCGACGCCGGCGGTGTGGCCGTGCTCGGGGTGGCCGGGGGTGCGGCTGCCCGCGACGCGGAAGGCCTTGAGGTCGTCCAGCTCCAGGCCGTAGCCGGACAGGTAGAGCTGGGTGTAGAGGGTCAGGCTGGTGTGCCCGGGGGACAGGACGAATCGGTCGCGTCCCGCCCAGGAGGGATCGGTGGGGTCGTGCCGCAGGAAACGCTGGAAGATCAGGTACGCCGCCGGGGCCAGCGACATGGCCGTCCCGGGGTGTCCGTTGCCGACCTTCTGGACGGCGTCCATGGCCAGGACCCGGGCCGTGTCAACCGTGCGCTCATCCAGTTCGGACCACTCGAATGTGTTCGTCGGCGTCGTGCTCACCCTGTCTCAGGGCTCCTTCCGTTGTGAAGAGTGACCCCGTGAAGGGGACCCGGTCGGCCACGGCGCTGTGGTCCCGACGCTGCTGGTGCCGGTCACGGAGGGTAGATCCCGCTTCTGTGTGCGAGCCTACCGTCCGGCCCGGGGCTCACCCTGCGTGCTGGGACAACCGGGATTCGGGTATGGCGATTCCCACGATGCCGCTCAGGGGCGTTTTGTCCCAGGCTCTCCTGTTTTGACGGGCCCTGCCCCTCCGATGAGCAGGACGGGGGAGGCGGGGCCCGGTGGTCCGACTTCGTGGGTTCACCCAGGGGTGTGCGTTCCGCCCCGCCGGGGGACCCCGGAGCCGGTGGGGAGATATGGAGCGTCTAAGGTGGCGTGGTACGCGCAGAGCGGACGATTCGGGACCTTCGTTTCCTTCGACGCCTGCGAAGATTCATCTTCAGTTGGGGTGTTAGTGACCGCCGTCGAAACCCGTCCCGCCGGGGTCACCGGGGCGACTCCTGCGCACCGGCCCATCGGGGCCCGTGTCGGCGCGTTCGTCGCACTGACCAAGCCGCGGATCATCGAGCTGCTGCTGATGAGCACGGTGCCGGTGATGTTCCTGGCCCAGCAGGGCGTTCCCGACATGCTGCTGGTGCTGAAGGTCGTGGTCGGCGGCTACCTCTCGGCGGGCGGCGCCAACGCCCTCAACATGTACATCGACCGCGACATCGACGCGGTGATGTCGCGCACCGAGCGGCGGCCGATCGTCACCGGCATGGTGTCGCCGCGCGAGGCGCTGGTGTTCGGCGTCGTCCTCGCGGTCGTCTCGACCCTGCTGCTCGGCTTCGGCGTCAACTGGCTGTCCTCCGGACTCGCGCTCGGCGCCCTCCTGTTCTACGTGTTCGTCTACACGCTGGGCCTCAAGCGGCGCACCTCGCAGAACATCGTGTGGGGCGGCATCGCCGGCTGCATGCCGGTGCTCGTCGGCTGGGCCTCCGTCACCAACTCCCTGTCGTGGGCGGCGATCATCCTGTTCCTGGTGGTGTTCTTCTGGACGCCGCCGCACACCTGGGTGCTGTCGATGAAGGTGCGCGACGACTACCTGCGCGCCGGCGTGCCGATGCTGCCGGTGATCAAGGGCAACGTCGCGGTGGGCAAGCAGGTCGTCGTCTACTCCTGGGTGATGGTGGCCGTCTCGCTCGCGCTGTGGCCGCTGGGGCACATGAGCTGGCTGTACCCGGTCGCCGCGGTGGTGCTCGGCGCGGCCTGGCTGCGCGAGGCGCACGCGCTGTACGCGCGGGCCAAGGCCGGGGTGGTCGGCGCGAAGCTGAAGGAGATGCGGCTGTTCCACTGGTCGATCACCTACCTGTCGCTGCTGTTCGTGGTCTGCGCGATCGACCCGTTCGTGAAGTAGAAGTAGCCGTAGCGGTTTGAGCGGTGTGGAAGAAGAGCCCCGGTCCTGGTGGACCGGGGCTCTTCTGCGTTTCAGCGGGCGGGGAGTTCGGACGGGCCGACGTGGCCGTCGAGCCAGTCCTTGAGCGGCTGGGAGGCGCGCAGGAAGTCGGTGATCCGGGTGTACGCGGTGCGGGTGCCCAGCCACTTCGCGGGCGGCCACTCCTGCCAGGCCACGAGGCCCTTGTGGCGCAGCAGCTCGATCCTGGGGTGGTCCTTGGGGTAGCCGCGCGGCGCGGACTTCAGGCTGTCGCGGCCGAAGACCTGCGGGCCGTCCTTCTCCACCCGGGCGATCACGCGCTCCAGTTCGGCCCCGGAGACGTCCTCGGCGACGGCCGCGCGGTAGCGTTCCAGCTGGTCGGCGGCGAGCTGGTACAGGCCGTTGCCGCAGGCCAGGCCGTCGGCGGAGAGCTGGACGTAGCCGCCGGCCTCCAGGTGCGCGCCGATGTGCGTCTTGTACGGGGACTTGTCGGCGCTGAAGCGGACGTCGCGGTTGGGGCGGAAGATCTTTCCCGGCCCGAACTCCGGCTCCAGCTCGGCGAGCAGCGCCTCCATGGGAGCGCGCACGGACTCGTCGTAGCGGTCCTTCTGGGCTTGCCAGAAGGTCTTCGAATTGTCGGCCTCCAGCTGCTCGTAGAATTCGAGCGCCTCGGCCGGCCAGCCTTGGAAGGTCACGTCACCAGTATGTGGCCCGGTGCACAGGCCGCTCCCGTCGCCAGGGCCGCTACCGGTGGGTAGCATGCGGGCATGAGCGCAGAGACCACCCCCGCCGCGGACGCCCGCACCGAGCGCCGCGCCAAGCGCATCGCCAAGAACCTCACCGGCTTCGCCGCGCAGCACGGCGGCAGCGCCGACGCGGTCGTCGAGTACGTCGGCGCCGTGGCCACCCGCATCGTCGTGGTCGGCGCGGACGGCGCCTGGGGCGACCAGGTGGCCCCGAGCTACGCGGTCGGCCGCCGGGCCGCCGAACTGGCCGGGCTGACCCTGCACGACAACTTCGAGGGCGAGCTGGCCCTCAAGGTGAAGACCGGCCCGTACGAGTGGAAGCGCATGGCCGGCATCCAGCTCGGCGGCTGAGGGCCTTCACGGGAACCACGACGGCCCGGCTCCTCCGTATGGGGGAGCCGGGCCGTCGTCTTCAGATGGGTAGGTTCCAGCCAGGCCCGTCCTCGTGTCCGATCCACACGCGTTGCCCCGAGGCGGAGACGGTGATCCCGAAGCCCTCCTGGTGAGGCTCGCCCGCCTGCTGCCAGACTTCGATGGCGCTCTCCACCTGGTCCCAGAGCCGGAGAGGGCCGCGCTGGGTGACGGTCCACCCGCCTTCGGGGTTGGGCATGGTCCGGGCCTGTGATCCGGTGGCCACGTCCGAGAGGATCCGGTGTCCGCCGGCTCCCATGCGCTCGGCCGAGGGGGCCGCGAGCTGGGCGACCCAACTGCCCGTCCACGTGCCGATGATCTCGGGGTCGATCCGGGTCGGGCGTTCGTCTCCGGGGAGCAGCGAGAGGCTTTGGCGGGGTGGCCGGTCGTGGGGGCGGGCGATCATGAAGCTCGTGTAGCCGGGCAGGAACCGGCCGGTGGCCTCCTCAGGGCCGGCCACGTCGAGTAGTGCGAGACCGAAGCCGTAGGACCAGCCGGACAGCGTGACCAGGATCCGACCGCCGGGCTTCATCTGGTGCAGCCACGGGGGCGGGACGTAGCGGACCGCGCAGGTGGCGATGAGTCGGTGGTACGGGCCCCCGTCCGGGTCGCCGAGCAGCCCGTCTCCGATGATCAACCGGGGCGAGTAGCCGGCCGCCTTGATGGCGGTGGCGGCGGCCTCGGCCAGCTTCGGGTCGTACTCGATGCTGGTGAGACTGGCATCCCCGAGCCGGTGCGCGCCGAGGGCGGTCGAATAGCCGGTTCCGGTGCCGATCTCCAGCACCCGGTGCCCGGTCTCGGTACCGAGCTGGTGCCACATGCGCAGGACGAGGGACGGCAGGGTGGACGAGGAGGACGGGGCCCCGGTCGTGGTGCCGCCGGTGACGTCCTCGGGGCGGGTGCGCCGGCGTGAGGGCGGGGATAGGGCTGGACCCGGGGTACGGCCCCATGCGGGTGGTACCCCACGGTGCAGTGGTCATCTGGACTGTTCCTCCTTGGGTTGGTGATCCCGCCCGCGCCGCCGGCCCGGCGGTGCGGGCGGGAGTTCAGTGGGAGCGGCTGATCAGCACAAGGGCCGCGACGACGACGTGCAGCCCGGCAGCGGCGGATACCCCGTAGGCGGCCCAGACCCGTTCGGGGTCAGGGACGGAGGGGGGCGGAGTATCGTCGAAGTCGCAACTCTCCTCCGGCGGCTGGCAGTTCACCGGGATGTCGGCGCGAGCGCCGCAAGGTCGGCGTGGATGACCTTCCCGAACGGGAGGAACGTGACGCCCCAGCGGTCGTGGGTGAGCCGGTGGACCATCGCCAGGCCCCGGCCGGTCGTGGCGTCAGGCCCGGCCTGGACCATCACGGGCATCGATCGGGAACCGTCACCGACGAGGATGCGGACGATCCGGTCGGTCGGACAGCGGACGCCGACGAGCATGCGGGTCTGGCAGCCGGTCTTGAAGGAGTTGGTGGCCAACTCGCTGACGATCACGACGGCATCGTCCACCAGGTTGTCCAGGTCCCATTCCTGCAGCTTCGCACGCACGAAGCGCCGGGCAGCGCCTACCGATTCCGGCAGGTAGGGCAGCAGCTCCGCTGCCGTCGATACCGGCATCGAGTCGGTGCCGGGAATCGCACGGCTCTCCATCGAAGCGTTCTGCATGGGAGCTTCCAGAACGTTGGCCTCGAACACGACCATCTCCTCTAAATGAGGTCTCTCCCTGCACTTATGTACATGAGTGCAGGGAGAGAAGAGTGCCCGACTCCTGTGCATGAGTCAACCCGTCGCGGGAGGGATCTCGCGACGGGTTGAGGGAGTTGATCGTCAGTCAGTCATGTGCGGGGAAGCGATAGTCGAGAACGAACTGATCGGCGGCCATGACGGTGTCGCACACCTCCACCACGCGGCCATCCACAGTGATGGCATCACGAACGAGATGGATCACCGGCGCACCAGGGCTCAGGGTGAGCGCAGTGGTCTCGGGCTTGGTCGCGAGCCGGGCCCGTACGGACTCGGTGAACTCGGCGAGGGAGTGGCCGTGCTCTTCGAGGCGGGCATAGATGCCGCCGCCACCGGGGTTCTCGGCGAAGACTTCGGGGATGTCCTTGGCCACATCCCATGGCAGGTATGACGTGGCCTCCTCGGTGGGCACCCCGTCTCGGAAGTACCGGCGCTTGCGGGCCAGTACCTGGGTGCCGGCGGGAAGACTCAAGCGATCGGCGATCTCAGGGGGTGCTGCTGTGGGGCCCACGAACAACACGGTCGCCGACGGGACGCCGCCGGAGGTCTCCGCCTCTGCGAGGTACGCGGCCTTGCCGGCTTTGCGATGGGCACGGCGGAATCGGTCCGCAGACTTCCGCTGAACCGGTGGGCGGGAGCGGACGAACGAGCCCCGACCATGGTGCGTCTCGATGAGCTGAGTCGTCCGGAGTTCGGCGATGGCCTTGCGAACTGTTCCGGATGCGACTCCGTACCGTTGCATGAGCTCGGACTCGCTGGGCACGGTCGCGCCGGGGGCGAGAGCGCCCGACTTGATCTGTGCGGCGAGGTCGGCCGCGATCTGCAGGTACTTCGCTGTGGCCGACGAGGCCACCTCACCACTCGCCATAGTCCTTCAGGGCTCCTATCCTCCTGCACATGAGTAACAGTGCCGGGAAGTCCCAGTCAACGCCGCTCCACTCGGTGTCCGTTGCCGGGGTTGTGGTGCGTCAGGACGGCCGGGTGCTGGCGATTCGCCGGGCTGACAACGGGGCTTGGGAGCCTCCGGGTGGCGTGCTGGAGCTGGGCGAGGCCATCGAGGACGGTGTGCGCCGCGAGGTCTACGAGGAGACCGGGATCAAGGTTGGCGTGGAGCGGCTGACCGGCGTCTACAAGAACGTGAGCCGAGGGATCGTCGCCCTCGTGTTCCGCTGTCGACCGGAGGGCGGGGCGGAGCGGCCCTCGGACGAGTCGGTCGAGGTCGACTGGCTCACCCCGGACGAGGTCTCCGGCCGGATGGCCGAGGTCTATGCCGTACGCGTCCTGGACGCGCTTCGGGATGACACGGCACCGAGCATCCGTACCCACGACGGCCGACACCTGATGTAACGGATCCAGCTAGGCGGCCGATCCCCGGATGTACGGCGAACGGCCCGGCTCCCCGTGGGGGAGCCGGGCCCCGGCACAGCCGCGTAAGACTCGCATCGGCAAACACAGGAAGCCCTTGGCGTGACCCGGGGTACGTCGAAGGCCCCCATCGCGGCGATGGGGGGCCTTCGACATGGCTCAGACGGTGGCAGCCTGTGGGGTTTGCGCGGGCAGCTGTTCGGGGGCCGCTTCGACCTTGCGGGTGCGGAGGGCGAGGGGGATGCGCAGGGCGGCGATCCAGGTGAGTGTGGCCAGGAGCATGTGCAGGCCGACCATCAGCTCGGGGGCGTCGGTGAAGTACTGGATGAAGCCGAGGACGCCCTGGAGCAGCAGTACCGCGAGCAGTTCCTTGGTGCGGGCCTTGGCCGCCGGCGGGGCCTTGATCGCGGCGAAGACGAAGATCATCGCGATGGTCAGGCCGACCGAGACGAACGCGAAGTCGGCGTGGAACTGGGCCAACCTGTCGTAGTCGATCGGGATGCGCGGGACGATCTTGTTGTCCTTCGGCGTGCCCGGGTGGTGGCCGGCGCCGGTCACCAGGGTGCCGGCTGCGACCAGCAGGCCGATGACCGTCACCAGCACGTACGAGAGTTGGTGGATTGGGCGGGCCACCGCCAGCTTCGCCGGGCCGTCGCCCTCCTTGCTGCGCTCCCACATCAGCAGCGCGACCCACACCAGCGCCATCGCGGCGATCATGTGCAGCGCCACGGTGTACGGGTTGAGGCCGGTCAGTACGGTGATGCCGCCGAGTACCGCGTTGCTCATCACCAGCCAGAACTGCACCCAGCCCAGCTTCGTCAGGCTGTGCCGCCACGGCCGGTGGCAGCGGGCGGCGAGGATCGCCCAGCCGACGGCGGCGCTCAGCACATAGGTGAGCATCCGGTTGGTGAACTCGACGATGCCGTGGAAGCCCATCTCGGCGGTGGGCGTCAGGCTCTCGTCGGTGCAGCGGGGCCAGGTCGTACAGCCGAGGCCGGAGGCGGTGAGGCGGACGGCGCCGCCGGTGACGACGATCACCACGCTCATCACCAGCGCGGCGAACGCGGCGCGCCGGACCATCGCGGCGGACGGCTGCCAGCGGTCGGCGAGCAGGGAGAAGGGGTTCAGCACGCGCTCAATCGTAGGCGGCCTTACGGGCGATCTTGGGGCGGGGCGCGGGTAGGGGGCCGGGACGGCAAAGGTGGATCTTTCGGTCAAGGTGGCCAGTGGTCTTGACCATTCACCCGTCTGGCCGAAAGAGTGCGGAATGGTCCATACCTTTTTCGGGCCGCCTCCACTCCTCCCGCACCCAAGCGGAGCTCTGCACATGCGCATTTCCACGTCCGCCGCCGCGCTCGCGGTCGGCGGCTCGCTCGCACTGGCCGGCCTCATCGCGCCGGCCGCCCAGGCCGTCGGCGCCGACCAGGAGTGCCGCAGCCTCGGGGTCGCCAACCTCTACGGCGAGTTCATCGAGGGTGACGACGCCCACACGCCGGATGCCGAGGGCGCCGTCGCGGTGGGCGGCAATGCCGACTTCACCGGCGGCTTCTCGGTCGGCCAGGAGCTCACCGCCGCCGAGGTCGACGCGCTGCCCGGCAAGAACGCGCTCGTCGTGGCCGGGCGCATCGCCGGCCACAACACCCAGGTGATGAAGGGCAACGGCGTCTACGGCGGCAAGGCCGACGACGCCGTCGTCCAGGCCCACCAGGGTTCGATCACCCAGGGCGCCTCGCCGATCGACTTCAAGGCCGAGTTCGCCACGCTGCGCGCCGCCTCCACCGCGCTGGCCGCTGCGCCGCAGACGGGCGGGGCCACCGTCCAGGCCGAGGGCGCCAAGCTGACGTTCACCGGCGGCGACGCCAAGTACAACAGCTTCACCGTTGATGCGGGGAAGTTGCAGGGCGCCAAGGAGGTGTACGTCAAGGTGCCGACCGGCGCGGTCACCGTCATTAACGTGACCGGCACGTCGTACGACATGGCGGCGGCCGGGACCACCGGGTTCTTCCTCTGGGACGAGGGCAAGGCGTCCTTCGTCCTGGACGACAAGCTGCAGAGCGCGGCGGGTGGGGCGATCCGGGCCAAGCTCCTCTGGAACCTCCCGACCGCGACCAAGGTCGTCAAGAACAGCGCCGCCGCCTGGGCCGGCACCGTGCTCGCCCCCAACGCCGCGTTCGACCTCGGCAGCGGCGGTCCGGTCAACGGTTCGGTGATCGCTGCCTCGCTGACGGGCAAGGGCGGCGCCGAGACGCACCACTACCCCTTCACCGGTTGCCTGCCGGCCGTCGTCCCGACACCATCCGTGCCCGCGACCCCGACCGGGACGCCGACCGTGCCGCCGGTGGTGCCGTCCGGGACGCCGTCGACGCCGGGCACCACCGCGCAGCCGTCCGGAACGCCGTCCGGCCCCGCGGGCGGGAAGCCGAACGGGAAGCCGACCGGGAGCGTGTCGCCGAGCGCGTCCGCCTCCGCGTCCACCAGTGCGCCGGCGGCCGTCGTCTCGGCGAGCCCCTCCCCGTCGACGAACACCGGCGGCGGGCTCGCGCACACCGGCTCCGGGCCCGTCCTGTCGCTGGCGATCGGTGGCGCGGTGGTGCTCGCCGCCGGCGGCGGGATCGTCGTGGCCACGCGTCGTCGGAAGGCCGCGAAGGGCTGACCGTTCGCTGGTTGACCGAAGTTGCGCCCCCGGTGATGGAATCCGATCGCCGGGGGCGCGCTTTTTCTGTCGGACGACGAAGTTTCCCGAGGTTTGCCGATTCCGCATTCCACGAGGTGGCGGCTGTGCTGGGCTGGTCTTGCACATCCGCACCGGCACCGACAGGCGAAATTCGGTCGTGCGGCGGGGTGTAACGCGGTGCGGAAGTGCCGGTAGAGTCCCCGCGACAGTCGTAGCGGGCCTCCGCGAACCACTCAACACGCCTGCTGCACAAGACCGTTCGGAGGGGAACCGAGCAAATGACGCAACAGCAGCGGCACTCCAGGATCGGCGCGGCGGCCCTCGCCACCACGGCGGCGGCCGGAATTCTCCTGCCCCTGGCCCTGGCCGGAACGGCGTCGGCGCACGTGCCGGCGTGGAAGCTGGACTGCGACAAGATCGTGATCGATCTGGTCAAGTACAGCGACCGGGAGGGCGTGACCAACACCGTCACCCTCACAGTCGACGGTGAGAAGGTGCTGGACAAGACGTTCGGCAAGGAGTTCCACGGCACGTTCCCGGTCAAGGACCACGCGGCACCGATCAAGGCGACGCTCGTGGTGAAGACCACCGAGACGCCGGCCGAGCCGAGTTGGAACATCGACGAGACCGAGAGCATCGCGCCGTGCCACACGCCGACGCCGACCCCCACGCCCACCAAGACGCCCACGCCGACGCCCACCCCGACGTCGACGCCCAGCACGCCCCCGGTGCCGACGCCGACCCCGTCGGGCACCCCGACCCCGTCGGTGACGCCGAGCACCACGCCGAGCACCACGCCCAGCACGACCCCCAGCAGGACGCCCACCCCCGTGCCCGCCACCAGCGCCCCGGCGCTCGCCCAGACCGGTAGCAGCTCGGCCACCCCCATGATCGCGGCGGCCGGCGCCGGCGTTCTGGTGCTCGGCGGCGCGATCGTGCTCTTCGCCCGCAGGCGCCGTAACAGCAGCCAGGGCTGACGACAAGGCCGAACGCCGAACGTCGAACGCCCCCTGGCCTCAACCGGCCGGGGGGCGTTCGACGGTGGCGAGGAGACTCACTCCCAGGCGAGGAGTCTCACTCCCATCGGAAGAACCGCGCAGCCGCCGCCAGGCCGACGACGGCCCAGCCGGCCAGGATCCCGAGGTCCGACCACGGCACCCCGGCGCCGGTCTGCAGCACGGACCGCAGGCCGTCCGAGAGCGCCGCGATCGGCAGCAGCTCCAGCACCGACTGCACGGCGGACGGGAACTTGCCCAGCGGCACGATCACGCCGCCGCCGAGCAGCAGCAGGATGAACACGAGGTTCGCGGCGGCCAGCGTCGCCTCGGCCTTGAGCGTGCCGGCCATCAGCAGGCCGAGGCCGGAGAAGGCGGCCGTGCCGAGCACCAGCAGCGCCCCCACCGAGAACGGGTCGCCGTGCGGGGACCAGCCGAGGGCCAGCGCGATCACCGACAGCAGCGCGACCTGCAGCGCCTCGGTCACCAGCACGCAGCCGGTCTTGGCGGTCAGCAGCGCCCAGCGGGGCAGCGGGCTCGCGCCGAGCCGCTTCAGGACGCCGTAGCGGCGCTCGAAGCCGGTGGCGATGGCCTGGCCGGTGAAGGCGGTGGACATCACGGCGAGCGCCAGCAGGCCGGGGGCCAGGAAGTCGACCCGCTTGCCCGGGCCGTCCACCGCGACGATGTCGACGGCGGAGAACAGCACCAGCAGGACGGTCGGGATGACGACGGTGAGCAGCAGCTGCTCACCGTTGCGCAGCAGCATCCTCGTCTCGAACGCGGTCTGCGCGAGCAGCATCCGGCCGACGGGCGCCGCGCCGGGCATCGGGGAGTAGTCGGTCACGAGCGCAGGTCCCGTCCGGTCAGGTCGAGGAAGACGTCTTCGAGGCTGCGGCGCTGCACGGCGAGCCGCTCGGGGAGGATGCCGGAGGCCGCGCACCAGGACGTGACGGCGGCGAGCAGCTGCGGGTCGACGGTCGTGGCCTCGACGCGGTAGCTGCCGGGGGCGGTCTCGGTGGCGGCGGTGCCCTCGGGCAGTTCCTTGAGCAGCGGGCCGAGGTCGAGCCCGGGCGGGCCGTCGAAGCGCAGGGCGTCCTCGGCGCCGCCGCGGCACAGCTCCTCGACGGTTCCATCCGCGATGACCTTGCCGCGGTCGACGATGGCGACGTGGTCGGCGAGCTGTTCGGCCTCGTCCATGTGGTGCGTGGTGACGACCACCGTGACGCCGTCCCGGCGCAGGTCGCGGACCAGCTCCCAGGTGGCGCGGCGGGCCTGCGGGTCGAGGCCGGCGGTGGGCTCGTCGAGGAAGACCAGCTCGGGGCGGCCGACCACGGCCATCGCGAGGGCGAGGCGCTGCTGCTGGCCGCCGGAGAGGCGGCGGTAGGTGGTGCGACCGCAGGAGCCGAGGCCGAGTCGCTCGACCAGGGCGTCGACGTCCAGCGGGTGGGCGTGCAGCTTGGCGGTGTGCCGCAGCATCTCGACGGCCCGCGCGCCCGCGTAGACGCCGCCGGACTGCAGCATGACGCCGATCCGGGGGCGCAGCGCGGAGTGCTGGGTGACCGGGTCGAGGCCGAGGACGCGGACGGTGCCGGCGTCGGGGCGGCGGTAGCCCTCGCAGGTCTCGATGGTGGTGGTCTTGCCGGCGCCGTTGGGGCCGAGGACGGCGGTGATCGCGCCGCGTGCGATGGTGAGGTCGAGGCCGTCCACCGCGGGCTTGGCACCGTAGCGCTTGACCAGCCCGGCGATCTGGACCGCGGGTTCGGAGTGCATACCGGCGAGTGTAAGAGGGGTTCACACCAGCGCCGGACGGCACCCTCGGTGATCGTTTCCGCAGGTCAGGTAAGCCTTACCTGCGTGACAGATGACACGGGTGAGGCCTGGATCACGGCTTGTCCTGCCGGAAGTAATTACGCAACACTGGTGTTGTGAAAAACATGCGCGAGCACACCACGCAGCAGGAGGCCGAGCCGGCCCCCGACTGCGACGTGCCCGTGACGGCGGCCGAGGTGCTGCTGGACGGCCACCGGGCCACCCGGGACCGGGTCGCCCGGTCGATCCTGGACCACGGCCCCTCCTCCGCCGCCGACCTCGCCAGCCGGCTCGGCCTCACCGCCGCCGCCGTGCGCCGCCACCTCGACGGACTGGCCGCCGCGGGCCTGGTCGAGTCCCGCGAGCAGCGGGTCTACGGCAGCCGCGGCCGGGGCCGTCCGGCCAAGGTCTTCGCCCTCACCGACGGCGGCCGGGACGCCTTCTACCAGGCCTACGACCAGCTCGCGGCCGACGCGCTGCGCTGGATCTCCGACGCGGTGGGCGGCGGCAAGGCGGGCGAGGAGGCGGTCGCCGCCTTCGCGCGCGCCCGCTTCGGCAAGCAGGGCCGCCGCTACCTGGAGACCCTGGGGCGGGCCGAGGCCTCCGAGCGCACCGAGGCGCTCGCCCAGGCGCTGAGCGCCGACGGGTACGCTGCCACGGTGCGGCGGGTCCCGTCGGCCGCGGCGAAGGCCCCGGCGGGCGCCCAGCTCTGCCAGCACCACTGCCCGGTCGCGCACATCGCCGAGCAGTTCCCCCAGCTCTGCGAGGCGGAGACCGAGGTCTTCTCCCAGCTCCTGGGCACCCATGTGCAACGGCTGGCCACCATCGCCCACGGCGACGGGGTCTGCACCACCTATGTGCCGGCACCCGGTGCCGCATCGTCGTCCGCCGCGCACAGCGCGCTGCCGGGTCCCGATGCAGTGCCGACTGCCAGTACATGAAAATTCCGCGTCCACCGAAGATTCAGCGTCCGCGCGTTAGGAAGCTCGCATGACTGACACCGTTTCGCACCCCGAGCTCGAAGGCCTCGGCAACTACGAGTACGGCTGGGCCGACCCGGACACCGCCGGTGCCGCGGCCAAGCGCGGGCTCAGCGAGGACGTCGTCCGCGACATCTCGGCGAAGAAGTCCGAGTCCGAGTGGATGCTGAACCTGCGGCTCAAGGGCCTGAAGCTGTTCGGCAAGAAGCCCATGCCGACCTGGGGCTCCGACCTCTCCGGCATCGACTTCGACAACATCAAGTACTTCGTCCGCTCGACCGAGAAGCAGGCCGAGTCCTGGGAGGACCTGCCCGCGGACATCAAGGCCACCTACGACAAGCTGGGCATCCCGGAGGCGGAGAAGCAGCGCCTGGTCGCCGGTGTCGCCGCCCAGTACGAGTCCGAGGTCGTCTACCACCAGATCCGCGAGGACCTGGAGGAGCAGGGCGTCATCTTCCTGGACACCGACACCGCGCTGCGCGAGCACCCGGAGCTGTTCAAGGAGTACTTCGGCACCGTCATCCCGGCCGGCGACAACAAGTTCGCCGCGCTGAACACGGCCGTGTGGTCCGGTGGATCGTTCATCTACGTGCCGAAGGGTGTCCACGTCGACATCCCGCTCCAGGCCTACTTCCGGATCAACACCGAGAACATGGGCCAGTTCGAGCGGACGCTGATCATCGTCGACGAGGACGCGTACGTCCACTACGTCGAGGGCTGCACCGCGCCGATCTACTCCTCCGACTCGCTGCACTCGGCGGTCGTGGAGATCATCGTCAAGAAGGGCGGCCGCTGCCGCTACACGACCATCCAGAACTGGTCGAACAACGTCTACAACCTGGTCACCAAGCGCGCCGTGGCGTACGAGGGCGCGACCATGGAGTGGGTCGACGGCAACATCGGCTCCAAGGTCACGATGAAGTACCCGGCCGTCTACCTGATGGGCGAGCACGCCAAGGGTGAGACCCTGTCGATCGCCTTCGCGGGCGAGGGCCAGCACCAGGACGCCGGCGCCAAGATGGTGCACATGGCGCCGAACACCTCCTCGCACATCGTCTCCAAGTCGGTGGCGCGCGGCGGCGGCCGGACCTCCTACCGCGGTCTGATCGAGATCGGCGAGGGCTCGCACGGAGCCAAGTCCAACGTCCTGTGCGACGCGCTGCTGGTCGACACCATCTCCCGCTCGGACACCTACCCCTACGTGGACGTCCGCGAGGACGACGTGTCCATGGGCCACGAGGCGACCGTCTCCAAGGTCAGCGAGGACCAGCTGTTCTACCTGATGAGCCGCGGCCTGACCGAGACCGAGGCCATGGCGATGATCGTGCGCGGCTTCGTCGAGCCGATCGCGCGCGAGCTGCCGATGGAGTACGCGCTGGAGCTCAACCGGCTGATCGAGCTGCAGATGGAGGGCGCGGTCGGCTGACCCCCGGCCGAGCACCCGCCGTCCACTGAATTCCGAGGAAGAGAGCACAACGAACAGCCATGGCTGAGCAGAACACCACCGGCTCCACCACCGCCGGTTCGATCGAGGTCGGCACCGTCGGCGCGGGCGCGCAGCTCGCCGGCCCCGGCACCGGCCGGGCCACGGTCCAGCAGCCGATCGACGCGCGCGTCGCGGTCAAGCCGTCCTTCGACGTGAACGACTTCCCGGTGCCGCACGGCCGCGAGGAGGACTGGCGCTTCACGCCGATGCACCGCCTCGGCGGCCTGCACGACGGCACCGCGGCCGCCGCCGAAAAGGGCGAGGACAAGGTCGAGTTCGCGCTGCCCGACGGCGTCACCGCCGAGACCGTCGGCCGCGACGACGCCCGCCTGGGCAAGGCCGGCAAGCCGGTCGACCGGGTCGCCGCCCAGGCGTTCAGCGCCTTCGAGCAGGCCCTGGTCGTCACCGTGCCCAAGGACGCGGTGCTCACCGAGCCGGTCCGGATCGACGTGCGCGCCGAGGGCGGGGTCCGCTTCGCCCACGTGGTGATCGACGTCAAGCCGTTCGCCGAGGCCGTCGTGGTGCTCAACCACACCGGCACCGGCACCCGCGCCGCCAACGTCGAACTCCTGGTCGGCGACGGCGCGAAGCTCACCTTCGTCTCCGTCCAGGACTGGGACCGCGACGCCGTCCACGCCGCGCAGCACAACGCGCTGGTCGGCCGCGACGCCTCGTTCAAGTCCGTCGTCGTCACCTTCGGCGGCGACCTGGTCCGCCTCCACCCGCGGGTCAACTACGCCGGCCCCGGCGGCGAGGCCGACCTGTACGGCCTCTACTTCGCGGACGCCGGCCAGCACCTCGAGCACCGCCTGATCATCGACCACGACACGCCGCACTGCCGGTCCAACGTGGCGTACAAGGGCGCGCTGCAGGGCCAGGACGCCCACGCGGTCTGGGTCGGCGACGTGCTGATCCGCGCCGCCGCCCTCGGCACCGACACCTACGAGCTCAACCGCAACCTGGTGCTCACCGACGGCGCCCGGGTCGACTCGATCCCCAACCTGGAGATCGAGACCGGCGAGATCGTCGGCGCCGGCCACGCCTCCGCCACCGGCCGCTTCGACGACGAGCAGCTGTTCTACCTGCAGGCCCGCGGCATCCCCGCGGACGAGGCCCGCCGCCTGGTCGTGCGCGGCTTCTTCGCCGAGCTGCTCCAGCAGATCGGCGTGGCCGAGGTCCAGGACCAGCTCATGGAGAAGATCGAGGCCGAGCTGGAAGCGGCGGTCTGAACCCGATGACGTATCTCCGTGCCTGCGCGCTGAGCGACCTCCAGGAGGACGTCCCCAAGCGCGTCGACCTCAACGGCGTGCCGGTCTCCGTCGTCCGCACCGACGAGGGGGTGTTCGCGATCAACGACACCTGCTCGCACGCGAACGTCTCGCTCTCCGAGGGCGAGGTCGAGGACTGCATGATCGAGTGCTGGCTGCACGGCTCCAGCTTCGACCTGCGCACCGGCAAGCCCTCCGGCCTGCCCGCCACCAAGCCGGTCGCTGTCTACCCCGTAAAGATCGAAGGGGACGATGTGCTCGTCTCCGTCAACCAGGAGTCCTGAGTACACATGGCAACCCTTGAAATCCGCGACCTGCACGTCTCCGTCGAGGCCGAGAGCGGCCCGCGCGAGATCCTGAAGGGCGTCGACCTGACCGTGAAGCAGGGCGAGACCCACGCCATCATGGGTCCGAACGGCTCCGGCAAGTCCACCCTGGCCTACTCGCTGGCCGGCCACCCCAAGTACACCGTCACCGGCGGCTCCGTGCTGCTCGACGGCGAGGACGTCCTGGAGATGTCCGTCGACGAGCGCGCCAAGGCCGGCGTGTTCCTCGCCATGCAGTACCCGGTCGAGGTCCCGGGCGTCTCGGTGAGCAACTTCCTGCGCACCGCCGCCACCGCCGTGCGCGGCGAGGCCCCCAAGCTGCGCCTGTGGGTGAAGGAGGTCAAGGAGGCGATGGCCGCCCTCCAGATGGACCCGGCCTTCGCCGAGCGCAACGTCAACGAGGGCTTCTCCGGCGGCGAGAAGAAGCGCCACGAGATCCTCCAGCTGGAGCTCCTCAAGCCGAAGATCGCGATCCTCGACGAGACCGACTCCGGCCTGGACGTCGACGCGCTGCGGATCGTCTCCGAGGGCATCAACCGGGTCCGTGCCACCGGCGAGGTCGGCACCCTCCTGGTGACCCACTACACCCGCATCCTGCGGTACATCAAGCCCGACTACGTCCACGTGTTCGCGGGCGGCCGCATCGTCGAGTCCGGCGGCGCGGAGCTGGCCGACAAGCTGGAGAACGAGGGCTACGAGACGTACGTGAAGGGGGGCGCTTCCGAGTGACCCATTCGCTGACCGGACTGCTCGACACCGACGCGATCCGCAAGGACTTCCCCGTCCTGCAGCGCGTGCTGCACGAGGAGAAGCCGCTGGTCTACCTGGACAACGCGGCCACCTCGCAGAAGCCGCGCCAGGTGCTGGAGGCCCTCAACGCCTACTACGAGCGGCACAACGCCAACGTCCACCGCGGCGTGCACGTGCTCGCCGAAGAGGCCACGGCGATGTACGAGGGCGCGCGCGACAAGGTCGCGGCGTTCGTCAACGCGCCGAGCCGCAACGAGGTGATCTTCACCAAGAACGCCTCGGAGTCGCTCAACCTCGTGGCCAACATGCTCGGTTGGGCCGACGAGCCGTACCGGGTGGACGCCGACTCCGAGATCGTCATCACGGAGATGGAGCACCACTCCAACATCGTCCCGTGGCAGCTGCTCTCGCAGCGCACCGGCGCGAAGCTCAAGTGGTTCGGGCTGACCGACGAGGGCCGGCTCGACCTGTCGAACATCGACGAGCTGATCACCGAGAAGACCAAGGTGGTCTCCTTCACCCTGGTCTCCAACCTGCTGGGCACGATCAACCCGGTCGAGACGATCGTGCGCAAGGCCCAGTCGGTCGGCGCGCTGGTCCTCATCGACGCCTCGCAGGCCGCCCCGCACATGGTGCTGGACGTCCAGGCACTGGAGGCCGACTTCGTCGCCTTCACCGGCCACAAGATGCTGGCCCCGACCGGCATCGGCGTGCTCTGGGGCCGCCAGGAGCTGCTGGAGGACCTCCCGCCGTTCCTCGGCGGCGGCGAGATGATCGAGACCGTCACCATGGGCTCGTCCACCTACGCCCCGGCGCCGCACAAGTTCGAGGCCGGCACCCCGCCGATCGCCCAGGCGGTCGGGCTCGGCGCGGCGATCGACTACCTGTCGTCGATCGGGATGGACAAGATCGCCGCGCACGAGCACGCGATCACCGAGTACGCGGTCGAGCGCCTGCTGGAGGTCCCCGACCTGCGGATCATCGGCCCGCGCACGGCCGTGGACCGCGGCGCCGCGATCTCCTTCACCCTCGGCGACATCCACCCGCACGACGTGGGCCAGGTGCTGGACGAGCAGGGCATCGCCGTGCGCGTCGGCCACCACTGCGCGCGGCCGGTGTGCCTGCGGTACGGAATTCCGGCGACCACGCGGGCGTCGTTCTATCTGTACTCGACGCCGGGCGAGGTCGACGCGCTGATCGACGGCCTGCACCACGTCCGGAACTTCTTCGGCTGACGGGACAGGCGCAGGACATGAAGCTCGACTCGATGTACCAGGACATCATCCTGGACCACTACCGCAACCCCCACGGCAAGGGGCTGCGGGACGGCGACGCCGAGGTGCACCACGTCAACCCGACCTGCGGCGACGAGATCACCCTCCGGGTGAAGCTCGACGGCGCGACGGTCGCCGACGTGTCCTACGAGTCCCAGGGCTGTTCGATCAGCCAGGCCAGCGCCTCGGTGCTGAACGACCTGGTGGTCGGCAAGACCGTGGGCGAGGCGCAGGCCGTCCAGGAGGCCTTCCTGGAGCTGATGCAGAGCAAGGGCCAGGGCGAGGGCGACGAGGAGGTGCTGGAGGACGCGGTCGCGTTCGCCGGCGTCTCCAAGTACCCGGCCCGCGTCAAGTGCGCGCTGCTGAGCTGGATGGCCTGGAAGGACGCCACCGCCAAGGCGCTCGCCCAGCACCCCGCCGTGAACGACTGACCCGAGCAGAGGAGGACAACCATGAGTGACGAAACCCCCTCCGCCGCGGAGGAGCAGCCGGTCGGCATCGTCGGCACCACCGCCGGCACCGTCTCCGTCGAGGACCTGACCGAGGCCCTGATGGACGTCGTCGACCCCGAACTGGGCATCGACGTCGTCAACCTGGGCCTGATCTACGGCGTCCACATCGACGAGTCGGACGTGGCCACCATCGACATGACGCTCACCTCGGCGGCCTGCCCGCTGACCGACGTCATCGAGGACCAGGCCAAGACCGCCACCGACGGCCTGGTGAAGGACCTGCGGATCAACTGGGTCTGGATGCCGCCGTGGGGCCCGGACAAGATCACCGACGACGGCCGCGAGCAGCTGCGCGCGCTGGGCTTCAACGTCTGAGGTCGCTGGTCGATCGTCGTTCCGCTGCCGCGCGAACCCCCGGGGTTCGCGCGGCAGCGGCGTTTTTGCATGCCATCTGCTTTGTTGAGCAGGTTCACCGCCGTTCCCCACCATCCACCCCCCCCACCCGCCTCCCGGCGGGTGCCCACCCCGGGCCTGGCCGCGCGCGGCGCTGATGGAACGTGTCTCAGGCTGCGATGGGTGCAGGCCGACTGCCGGTTCTTGCGGAGTGCAGGGCAGTTCGGGCTCGGGCGGCACCTGCGGCGGCCACGTCCGTGCCCTTGCGGGCCGTGGGGGTTCGGGTGGTCAGGCCCGCGCACGGGCGGCAGATGCCCGGTCGTGGCACGGGGTCGTGGCACTTCGCACACTCGGCGTACCGGGCCGGTGGCCGTGCGACGGGCCGGGCGGGCGGCATCTTGTGCTCCAGGCGGTAGCGGAGCACGGCGGCTGCCGAGTGCATCGGAGTGGGCAGGCCCGGCAGCAGGGCTTGAGCGAGGTCGGCTGCGGTGCAGCCGCGCGCCAGCCACTGTGCCACCAAGGGCGCCAGTTCCCGTGCTTCGGCCTCGCCCAGGCGTAGGCGGGGCTCGGAACGGATGACGCGGAACAGGGTGGCCACCGCTTCGCTGATCTCGGGTGGTTCCTCCTCTCCTCCCCGGTCGCATTCGTCGGCCGGGCTCGTGGGGAGGGAGGGTTCTTGCTGCCGCTTCTTTACAACAGGGCTGCCAGCACGGCCGGTTGCCGCTTCACCGGGTGCCGGACGGGTGGTACCCGGTGGCGCGAGCTGCGGGGTGTCGTAGACGTGGGTTTCGGTGATGATCGTGCCGTCGGGCATGCGGATCTTCTCGACGCGGTAGTACCCGGCGTCGGTCAGCTCCTTCAGGGCCTTGCGGATCGCCCCTCGGCCTTGGGAGCTGGTGTCGGCCATGTGCCGCCCGTCCTCGCGCCAGCCGTCGGGACGGGAGAGGAGGTCCGCGAGCAGGCCTCGGGCGGTGTAGCTCAACCGCCGGTACTGGAGCAGGGTGTTGGGCAGCACGGTGAAGTTGCGCACGTGGGCGCTACGATGGACGCGCATCGGGAGTTTCAGCTCCTGTTGCCGGACCCCGGGGTGTTACGAGCACCGCCGGGGTCACCTGTTTTCGGTTAGATTACGGAACGTACCACGACACTTGACGCAGTGTTAAACATTCATGACATTCAGTGCGTAGCCAGTGCGGGCCCACCCGGTTGGGCCGCCCCCAAGACCCGAGCTCGCCGCGTCCTTCACGGCCCGCTCGCGCTAGCAGGCCAAGGTCAGGCGGCTTCGGTCCGATCCATTGCTGCTGCACTCGGTTGTGCGAGCCAGACCAGCCGTGCGGTGATCCCCGGTCGCCCGGCGAAATGGTGCAGGGCCCGATGGGGAGTTGCGAGGGTCATTCGCGCACGCCCGTCGATGCTGATCACGTGCGCTCGCCCGCTGTGATCGGCGACCCCCCAGGCCACGACCCACCCGTCGACGTCCGGGAGGCCCTCGCCCCGAACCTGGACGACGGCGAACAGCCGGGGTGCGGTGTCGAGCACGAGCCCGCACAGCTCCTGGTCGAAGGTCGGGCCGGTCGGCAGCCGAGGCGTGACCGGACGGGGGCTCTCCGGCGGCGCAGCAGCCATGGAAGTCTCCTACGTGAATGGGGATCGGACGCGGCGCTGCCACCATCACAGGCAGCGGAACAGCTCGCACGGCCCGGTGTCAGATCAGCGAGGCGAGGACGCCGCGTGGCCAGTGGCCGAGCCAGAATGCGGCGGTGGACGGTCGGGGCTGTTCCTCGGTGGAGCCGTCGTGGGGCAGCAGTTCGGTGGGCGCGATGTAGCCCTCGCCGGGGTCGATCCGCAGCCGGAAGACACGCAAGGGCAGCCCGAGGGCGGCGTAGGCCCGCAGGTCGTCGGTGTGCGGATAGCGGTCCTCGGGGTCGGCGTGGAGACTGCGGCAGACGGCGCGGATGTCGAGGCCACCGAGCAGGAGGTAGCGGATTCCGGGGCCGAGGTTGAAGCACAGGCGTCGGCGACCGGTGTGCTTGGCCTGGCAGCGGAGCCTGTCCCAGTTGTCGATGTGCAGGCCGATGCGGCGGCCGTCCCGGTAATTCGGGGTGGTGGTGGAGGCCTTGGCCGGGCTCGTGGCTTGGCCGAGGTGGACGGCGTCGGGGTCGCCGAGCTGGTCGGCGAGGGTGGCAAGGGTGGCCGGCGGCGGGCCGTCGGGCAGCTTCACCAGCTCCACGAGCGTGCTGGCGGCGCTCCGCTCGGCCGGGCGGAGTTCTGCCGCCAGCGCGGCAGTGATGGGCTGCCAGGGGCCGGCCGGGAGGACGGCCCCGTTCTCGTACTCGGGCTCGCCGCGAGCGGTGCGGACGCCGGTGCTGTCGCACCTGGCAATGAGGGCGGCGGGATCGGTGTGGGCGATGGCGAGAGTCACGCGAGCTCCTCCCAGGCGTGGTTCACCGGTCGTCGAGGGTGTCGGCGAAGGTCACACCCAGCTCGGCGACCAGGGCTTCGGCGAGTTCGGCCTGCTGGGTGCGGTCGATGAGGACCTTGCCGAGGTTGGCGACGCCCCGCAGCGTGGTGAGGTCGTTGCCTCGCAGGTCGAGGCCTTGGTACTTGCCCCGGCCGAACTCGGTCAGCCGCAGGTTGCAGGTGTCGAGGACCGCGCCGCCGAGGTCGCAGCCGGTGAACGATGCCTCGGTGAGCCCGCACTTGGAGAAGACGACCGCGCCGGTGGCGCGGATCTGCTCAAAGGTCGTGTAGTCGAGCTTGCAGTTGTCGAAGAGGACGTTGTCCAGGGTCACGCCGATGAGGCCCGCGCCCATGATTTTGCAGTTGCGGAAGACGACGCGGGAGAGCTTGCTGTCGGTGATGCGAGTGGTCGCGAGGTCACAGGTGTCGAACTCGACGGAGTCGAGGCGGACTTGGTCGAGCTGCACGCGGTCGGCCCGCAGGTTGGAGACGCGGCCGGTGACGAGGCGGGTCTCGGCGAGGTCCAGGGCCCGCAGGTCGGCGTCGCCGTACTGGAAGTCCTGGACGATGCCGCGTGCGGAGTCCAGGGTGGTGACGTTGGACAAGTAGAGGCCGGGCTCGTGCAGGTGGGGCAGGGTCACGGTGACACGGCCGAAGGTGATGCCGTCCATGGAGGCTCCGTTCTCTCGAAGGTCGGGTTGGGCCCGCACCGGCTGGTGCGGGCCCAAGGTGGCGCTACTTGTCTTTGTTCGACCAGTTGTCCCAGGTAGGCCGGTTGTCGAACTTCGGCCCGCTGTTGTCCCAGGTGGGCCGGTTGTCGAACGGCCCGGCGGTGGGGTCGGTCACGGTGAGGCCAGTGAGGTCGACGACGGCGGCGGCGTTGCTGGCGGCCAGCAGTTCGAGCAGGGTCATGCGACTTTCTCCTCTTGGACGGTATCGGAGAGGGCGGTGACCAGGGCTTGCCGGGACACGCGGCAGTAGTTCGTCTCGGTAGTGTCCAGACGGCCGTTCTCGAAGTAGCGATTGCCGGCCTGGGCCCCTCGGCAGAAGTCGAAGAGGTCGCAGGTGGCCTCGCACGCGTCCAGGCCGGTCAGGAACTCGCGCACGTAGCGCAGCCGGTGTGCGCGGTCGAGCATCGAGCCGATGCTCTGCTCCAGGACGTTCCCGGCCCGGAAGTCCTCGTAGGCCGGGTCGGTGATCCCAGCGAGTTCGGGCGAAAGTAGGACGACGTCGCCGTTGGAGGCGATGGTCGGGATCGGATCGATCAACTCGCGCTCCCAGGCCGCCCGACGGCCGGAGCGGACATCCCGCAGATATCCGCCGAGCCGGTCGATCTCGCGGATGGTCAGATCGCGGTTGCGGCGTGACCAGGCGATGGTGCGTCGCCAGAACTCGCGGGCGTGCTCGGCGGTGGGAACCGGGCGGTCGGTGTTGACGCCTTCCCGTTCCTCCATGTTCAGACCCACCGTGTGGCAGCCAAGCTCGGCCATGAAGTCGAGCAGGCCCTCTGGGTTGCCGATGCTCTCCGCGCTGACGACCGCGATCGCCGAGAACCGTACGCCGTACTCACGCAGGCACCCAACGCCCTTCATGATCCGGTCGAAAGCCGGACGCCCGGACCAGTCCACGCGGCGACGGTTGAGAGCGAAAGGGCCGTCGATGCTCACCCCGACGCGGAACCCGTACGTGGTGAGGAAGTCGCACCAGGCCGGGGTGATCAGTACGGCGTTGGTCTGCACCGAGTGCTCGACCAACCCAGCCTGCCGCAACGGCTCGAAGGGGGCCAGCAGCTCGGCGAGTCGCGTGCGGCCGACGGCCAGCGGCTCGCCCGCGTGCCAGACCACCTCTACCGGCTCTGGCGACGCGGTGTTGGCGAACTCGGCGACGGAACGGGCCACCGCCTCGGCGATCGCGACCGGCATCGGAGCCCGCCGCTTGCGGTCGGGCAGGTAGCAGTAGGCGCAGTCCAGGTTGCAGAAAGAGTCAGCCTGGACAACGACCGTCCTTGGTCGACGGGCGATGCGGCGCCGATATCGGGCAGGGGAGTGCGTCATGCTGCTCCTCCGAGGGCGGAGGCTGGGCCAGCGCAGGGCCGTTTATGAGACGGGATCCTGCGCCGGTGCCCAGGCAGGCGACGCACTCGGCGCCAATGAGGTCGCCCCCGGCCTGGCGCTCGCCCGACGCGACCCGCGCGGGCTGATGTAGAGGTATAAGGCAGCCGGAGGGTAACCGGGACCGGCGAAGAGTCGGGCAGCGGTTCCCGGGGCGGAGGGAGATGTTCGAGCACCGTCGTCACCGAATTCCCCCGGGGCGGCTGGTGATCGGGTTCGCGCTGTGACGTGGAGGGGCGACCGCAAGCCAGGCAAGCGGCGGCCGTTGATGATGGAACGTCAGCATGCGTTCACTGTCGCGAAGTTCTTACCGTCCGTGAACGGATGGAATGTGTCACTTCTCGAAGTCGTACTTGCGTTGAGTGATACGGCGTGTATCACTCCTCAGTTGATGATCACGGATGTTCCGAGGATCGATGAGAGCTTGCGCAACTTGGCCGTGGTGGCGCTGCCTGCGCTCGCCTTCTGTGCGATCACCCCCGGCAATCCCTGATGCCGAGCCCAACCAGGCGCGGCCGAGCACACCTCGAGCAGGGTGTCCAGGGCGGTGTCGGACTGCCGGGTCTCGGCTTGGGCGAGTGCCACGTCCAGCAGCATCCGGTTACGCGCGGACGGGGCGAGCGAGTTCGCGTCGCCGATCGACTGGAACAGGCTGAGCGCCTTGCCTGGCCGACCGGTTGAGACGGAGATTCCGATCGCCTGCGCGGTGACCGTTGCCGGCCCGAACGCCGTGCCGTTCACCATGACATCCCTGCCCATCCGGGCCGCTACCGCAAGCCCCTGCGACAGCAGATCGTCGGCGCCATCCACATCCCCTTGGCGGGCAGCGACGACGGCCGCGAAGGTCACGTGCCATCCGTAGGTGGCGAGCATCCCGAGATCCCGATCTCCGTACCTGGGCTCGATGGACTCGTACGACATGCGGGCGGTCTCCTCCGCTTGGTCGAGCCGGGCATCCCGCACGTAGATCCACGACCGGCCAGACGCGATCATGGCCGAGCGGACGGTGTCCCCGGCGTAGTCCGCCTGGTGTTGTGCGTGCCCGATTCCGGCGTATGCGAGATCGCGGGCGCCGAACTGGTTCGCCACGTAGGCAGCGAGCCGGTAGGCGTCTGCGAGGATGCCTGCCGCCGCACTCTTCTGGTCGACCGGAGCAGCCTTCAGTGTGGCGGCGGCCTCGCGCAGTGCTGGGGCGACGCGGACTCCCGCGCGTACGTAGTCGCCGGAGCGATAGGACTTCCAAGCGGCGGCGAGTCCGGCGGCGAGTTCGGCCGGGGACGGGGGTTGGACATCGACGCCGACATTTGCGGCCGTGTCGTGGACGGAGCGGGACAGCTCGCGCATCATCGCCCGGTCGGCGCCGTGCATCGCGCGGCGGGGGGCCTGCTGGCCGAGGATCACCGACACGTCGGTATGCAGCGCGGCCGAGATTCGCAGCAGCGTCTGGAGGCTGCCGCCGAGGTTGCGTTCTGCCTTGCGGATCGTCGCGACTGACAGGCCAGCAGCTTCGGCAAGCTGTTCCTGGGTCATGTCCGGTCCGCGGAGAAGCTTGATGCGCTCGCCTGTGGTGTACTCGGTCCACTGCGTCATCCCTGGTTCCTTTCCGGGTACACGGCCGTACTCGGAAGGTACCCGCTCCTTTGGGTGGGCGGGCGCGCTCTGGTTTCGTGGAGCTTTCGTCAACCTGCAGCTGCAAGACTCCTCTCTTAGGGAAGAGGATTCGTGCGGCGGCGTATTCGTATCTCCGGCAGGTAAACACCTGCGCGTGGGCGAGACACAAGCCGGAAGCGAGACGGTGCTGTTCCGCCAGCGCCCCTTCGGTGATGGGCGAGCGTGTCTCAGGCTGGGCTCCAGTCGGTAGCGGAGCACGGCGGCTGCCGAGTGCACCGGGGTGGGCAGGCCCGGGAGCAGGGCCTGGGCGAGGTCGGCGTGGCCCGCGCCGCGTCGCAGCCACTGCGCGACGAGGGGCGCGAGTTCGGCGGCTTGGACCTCGCCGAGGCGCGCTCGGAGCTCGGGGTGGATCACCCGGAACGGCGTGGCGTACGTCGTGGATCGAGGTGGCCGTCTGCGTGCGGGGGGGGCTAACCAGGAGGCGTCCGGTACCAGCAGCAGCGGCCGGTGTGGCAGTCTGGCCCGGAAATCCGGGCCGGTGGGTCGGTGGCGGGCGATTCAGTCCAGCGTCGGCCGGTCCATCACCTGGTGGGCCGCCAGTCGGTCGGTGTCGGCCAGCTCGTGCAGCGATGGTCCGCCGCCGGGCCGGGGTGTCTGCGAGATCATGAAGGTTCCTCGAAGGGTCGGGTGCGATGGGCGTCACGCTGGGCGTGGTGGTGCTGACGATGGGAAACCGGCCTGCGGAGCTGACGGCGCTGCTGGAGTCGGTGCGGGTCCAGGACGGCGGCGACAGCGGGGTTCGGACCGTCGTGCTCGGGCAGGGCGTGAGGCTGCCCGAGCTGCCGGAGTGGGTGGACGCGGTGGAGCTGCCGGAGAACCTCGGCATCCCCGGCGGCCGCAACGCCGGCGTCGAGCGGCTGCGCGAGCTGGGCGGTACGGACGTGCTGGTCGTCCTGGACGACGACGGGCTGCTGCCCCGCACCGACACGTTCCGGCTGATCCGGGAGGCTTTCGAGCGGGACCCGGAGCTGGGCATTGTCGGCTTCCGGATCGCGGATGAGACCGGGTTCACCCAGCGCCGCCACGTGCCGCGCTTCGGCGCGAGCGATCCGCTGCAGTCCGGTCCGGTCACGACGTTCCTGGGTGGCGGGCACGCGATCCGCATGAGTGTGATCGACCAGGTGGGCTTGTTCCCCGCCGAGTTCTTCTATGCGCATGAGGAGACCGACTTCGCCTGGCGCGCGTTGGACGCCGGCTGGCGGATCGACTACCGCGCCGACCTGGTGCTGCAGCACCCCCGCACCGACCCGGCCCGTCACGCCGCCTACTACCGGATGACGGCCCGGAACCGGGTGTGGCTGGCCAAGCGCCACCTGCCCGCAGTCCTGGTGCCGATTTACCTCACCTCCTGGGCGCTGTACACGCTGGTCCGTCGGCCGCCGATGTCCGGGCTCAGGGCGTGGTGGTCCGGGTTTTTCGAGGGTGTTCGGGTGCCGTGCGAGCCGCGGCGGCCGATGCGGTGGTCCACGGTGTGGCGGATGACGCGGCTGGGCCGGCCGCCGGTGATCTGACCCCCGGCCCGGTCGCCTCCAGGGCCCGGGGCGGGCACCCGCCGAGAGGCGGGTGGGGGGTGGATGGTGGGGAACGGCGGTAGATCTGCTCCGCGGAGCAGATGGCGCGCGGGTGTCACAGCAGCGTGACGGGGGTCGGCGCAGGCTGGGCGGAGGTTCTTCGAGGAGGTGCGGACATGAGCACTCGACGGATCCTGCGCACCGGGGCGAACACGGCGATGGCGGCGGTCCTGGCCCTCGGCGGCGCCGCGCTGGGGGCGACCTCGGCGCACGCCCAGGACTTCGGCCCGGACACCTGCCGCCAGGGCTTCGTCTGGCGGGACGCCAGGCCGGGGGACCACGTCTGCGTGACCCCGGACATCCGCTCCCAGGCGGCGTTCGACAACAGCCAGGTGCCCTTCCGGACCCTGCCGGACGGCTTCTGCGTCCAGGGCTTCGTGTGGCGCGAGGCCTGGGTCGGCGACACCGTCTGCGTGACGCCGGAGACCCGGTCGCAGACGCGCTTCGACAACAGCCAGGCCGACGACCGGCGGCTGGCGGTGCGGATCTGGGCCGATGACACCAACGGCCAACTGGAGTTCGGCGGGGACCACTTCAACGTCGACGGCCGGGTGCGGGTGCAGATCTTCCTGAACTCCACCGGCACCGTGCAGTGGTCGCAGACCGTGACGGCGGTCCGCAACGCCGGGTTCGCGGGCGGCAGCTTCGGCCTGTTCACCGGGCACCCGTTCAACTGCGGCGTGAAGAACGCCACCGCGCGGGCGATCGACCTGACCTCCGGCCGCGTCACGGCCTCGATCCCGGTCGGGTACTGCGTCAACTTCGACTGAGGTCGCCTGAGGTCGACAGCGTTCAGTGGGCAGTGCAGCATGGAGAGGGGCTGATCTGTACACGAATAGACGGTGGTTCGATGGCCTGCGGCGATCGGCACGCACCGGTTTCCGGCGCGGGCGTACGGCTCGCCCTGCTCGGCGGCTTCGCCCTCTCGGCCGGCGGCGCGCCGGTGGCCGTCTCCGTGGGGGCGGAGCGATTACTCGCGTTCGTGGCGCTGTGCTGCAACGGGAACGTGCCGCGCGGGCTGGTCGCCGGGACGCTGTGGCCGGACGCCACTGAGCGCTGCGCGCTGGCGAGCCTGCGCTCGGCGCTGTCCCGGCTGCCGGCGGCGGGGCGGGCGGCGCTGGAGATCGGCCCGGCCGAGCTGCGGCTGGCCGACGGCGCCGGTGTCGACCTGCGCGACGCCCGGTCGCTGGCCCGCCGGATCCTGGCCCCCGGCACGGCGCCGGGCCGCGACGGCCTGGGGCTGTCGGCCGTCGAGGACCTCTCGGCGGACCTGCTGCCGGGCTGGTACGAGGACTGGGCACTCCTGGAGGCGGACAACTGGCGGCGCCTGCGGGTGCACGCCCTGGAGGCCCTGGCCTGCGGGTTCGTCGGGGCCCGGCGGTACCCGGAGGCGGTGGCCGCCGCCGGCGCCGCCGTCCGGGCCGACCCGCTGCGGGAGAGCAGCCAGACCTGCCTGATCCGCGCCCACCTCGCCGAGGGCAACCCCGGCGACGCCCTCCAGGACGTCGCCCGCTACGAACGCCGCCTCCGCACCGAACTCGGCCTCCCCGCCCCGGCCCACCTGTGGCGCCTCGTCGCCGAGTCGGGGTAGCTCTCACGTCAATCCGCTGCCAGGTAAACCGCTCCTTCGGAGGAAAGGTTCGCGCGGCAGTGGTCTGCGGGCCAGGGAGAAGCCAGGTTGGGGGCATGTCGTATGTCGTTGCGTCTGGGCAATGGGTCTTGTCCGAATCGCCGTACGCGCTGTGGGCCCGCGGCGAACTCGACGAGCACCTGCGATTGCCTGAGATCCTGCGGGTTGAGGTGATCAGTGGGGAGTTCGTGGTGACGCCTTATCCGAGTGTCGGCCATGCTGTGACCGTCTCGGACGTTCAAGAGGCGGTGTTCCGTGCCGAGTTCGCGAAGCCCTGTTCTCGATGGCGGATGGCGCAGGCGGTTGGCCTCGACCTTGCGGAGATCGGGGACGGCTACGTTCCGGACCTCGTAGCAATGACCTCAGAGGTGGAATCGGCGATCATGACGGAGGCGAAGGACCGATACATTCGCCCGGACGAGATCAGCCTGGTGGCTGAGGTTACTGCCCCTTTCAGCGCGCAAAATGACCGCCATGCTAAGTGGAATGGCTACGCGCGGACCGGGATTCCGTATTACCTGCTGGTCGACCGCGATCCGCGGCAGCCGGGTGTGACCTTGTTCGGTGAGCCGAACAAGGCCGAGGGGACGTACGAGGTGTTGGGGGAGTGGAAGTTCGGCGAAGTCGTCCGGTTGCCGAAGCCGTTTGATTTCGAGATCAGCACCGAGGGGTGGAATCCCTGGAACGCGTAGTTTCAGGATGAAAACGCCGCTGCCCGGGCTCCCTTTGGGGAGGCCCGGGCAGCGGCGTTCGTGTGGCGGGGCTCAGGCCCGCTTGGGCTTGCGGGCCACCGCCACGGCCAGGGCTGCGCAGAGCACCGCGGCCACGGTGGCGAAGCCGCTGACGGCGGGGAGGAGGCCGTAGGCCTGGACGAGGGCGCCGACGAGGACGATCGGGAGGGAGCTGCCGAGGTAGACGATGATCCACAGGGAGGACAGCTCGGAGCCCCGGCGTTCGGGGTCCATCGCGGCGACGGCCGTGGTGAACAGCGAGCGGAACGCCACGCCTTGGCAGGCGCCGCCGAGGACGCTGCCGATGAAGAGCAGCGCGGGGGTGCCGCTGTAGCCGGCGGCGACGACCAGGCCGAGGCCGGAGGCCAGACCGGCCATGCCGAGGGCGATGACCAGGCGGTCGGAGGTCGGCGGGACGAGCAGCTGGGCGGCCGCGGAGGAACCGAGCAGCAGGGCCGCGACGACGGCGCCGACCAGGTGCGAGGGGGTGTGCAGCAGCTTGGCCGCGAAGGACGGCGCCAGGCTGAGGTAGACGCCGAACACCGCGTACGAGATGAATCCGGCGGTCGCGGCCAGCAGGAACTCGCGGCGGCCGGCGAGCGGCAGGGCGGGCTTGCGCGGGCGCAGGTGGGCCGGGGTGGTGATGCGCGGCGGCGAGGCCGGCGGGCGGTTGCGGCCGGGCATCCGGGGGTGCACGACGGCCAGCGGTATGCAGAGCGCGCCGAGGGCGACGGCGTGCAGCAGGAACGGCGTCAGCAGCGGGTCCGAGCCGCCGGCCAGCAGGGCGCCGACCACCGGGCCGAGCGCGACACCACCCGCCGAACAGGCCAGGGTGAGCTTGGCGGCCAGGGTCGGGTGGTCCGGCAGGAGGTCGCCGAGGGCGGCCCCGGCGGCGCCGGTGGACAGGCCGACGGCGATGCCCTGGACGGCCCGGCCGATGGCCAGCTGCCAGAAGCTCCCCGCGGTGGCGAAGACCACGTCGCCCACGGCGGCTAGCGCGACGGCCGGCAGGATCAGCGCGCGGCGGCCGAGCAGGTCGGACCAGTGGCCGACCACGGCGAGGACCGGGACCAGCGCGAAGATGTAGATCGTGAAGAGGATCGTGGTGTCGAGCGTGGTCAGGCCGAGGCGCTGCTGGATCATCGGGTAGATCGGCGTCGCCAGGTTGGCACCGATGAGCATGAACAGCAGGCCGGCCGCGACCAGGCCGACGCGGACTCCGCGCAGCGCGTTCCAGCGGCTGATCGCGGAGAGCTGGAGCTGGGCGCGCGGCGCGAGCTCCAGGGGAAGCAGGGCCTCCGACAGTCGGCGTCCGTCGAGCTGCGCGGTGCGCAGGCCGGGGCCGGCGGGGGAGAGGTCCGCCATCTCAGGGGTCTCCTGTGGCTTGGCCCCACCGGGGCGGCTGGGTGTGCCGGCGCGCCCGTCCTGAGGCGCTGTGGTGGTGGCCGCGGTGCGGGCTCCCTGATGGAGCGGATGGGTGTGGCAGGTCCCGTCCCGCCCGTGGACGGGCGAGGAGGGCGAGGGCTTCGTTGCCCGGTGGCCCGCGCGGGGTTGTGCGCGGCACCAATAGCGAAGGATAAGGGGTGGGCGCACGGTCGCGGCGCGCGCCCCTCGGGGCCGGGCATCGGAGGTGCCCGGCCTATACGCTGAGGTAGTGGATCGGTACGCGGAGCTGATGCGCGGACCGCTGGCTGAGGGAGAACGCGAGGCGATGGCCGGACGACGTCGGAAGAACGCAGGGGCCTCGGCGGGAGAGGGCGCGGCCGAGGCGGTTCTGCCCGCCGACCTGGAGCTCCAGGACCTCTACGGGGCGTTCGCCGCTCACGGACTGGACGACGAGGACCTGGACGACGCGGCCGTCCTGGTGCCGCCGGTGAAGCTGCCGGCCGACCGGGAGCTGGCGGAGCAGGCGAAGGCCGTCCCCATGTTCGGGTACGCGCTGGCGCTGGCCCGCTGGGCTGCCCCGCACCGCGAGGTGGACGAGTTCGGGGACCTGACCGGCCCGGACCGGGCCCCGGCGGCGCGGCTGCTGGGCCTGGCCCCGGCCGAGGGGGAGGTGCCGGAGGAGGCCGAGATCGAGGCCATGCGGGCCTGGTCGCTGGCCTGCGACCTGGACCTGGTGGAGATCGGGACGACCGCGGCCGGCGAGCACGTCGCCGTGCCAGGGCCGGACCTGGAGCCGGCGGAGGAGGGCGACCCGGACACCGTCCTGGAGCTGTGGCTGACGGCCGCCGGGATCGTCCGGGAGCTGGCCGTGGAGGCCGACTCGCTGCCGGAGGAGGACGGCGAGCACGCCGAGGAGGGCGCCGAGGGCGCCGAGGAGGACGAGGACGCGCTCTCCGAGGTCGAGGAGGCCCGCGACGCCGCGGCCGAGCTGCTCGACGAGGCGCTCCAGGTGCTCTACGAGACCACCGCCTTCGCCGAGCCGGGCAACGAGACCGTGCCGCTGGGCGTGCTGGCCGCGCTGCTGGTGGTGCCGGAGGGCGAGGAGCCGAGCGAGGAGCTGCTCGGCGACATCACCGACGTGATGGTCGCGCTGGACCCGATGCTGGGCGACCTCGCCGAGCTGGGCCTGCTGGACTACCGTCCGATCGACCCCGAGCTGTTCGACGAGGAGGAGGCCGCCGGGCCCGAGGGCGCCCCCGTCGTCGGCGAGGCGCCGCTGGACGAGGAGGAGTCGGCGCGGTTCGGCCTGGTCCGGCTGACCCCGCTCGGCCAGTACGGCATCCGGCAGTGGCTGCTGGAGGACGGCTACGACGCGCCGCTGGTCGGCGACCTCGCCCAGGGGGACGCGGCCGAGCTGCTGAGCGGGGTGTGCGAGTCGGCCAACGTCCTGCCGGAGGAGGAGCTGCGGGTCTGGCTCGACGGCAAGGAGCCGGTCGCGGCGGCGCGCGAGCTGCTGGCGGCGGCGCGCGGCGGCGACGCGTACGGGCCGATGCGCCGGATGCTCGTCGTCTCGGCCCTGAACATGCTGGGGGCGCCCGCCGAGCCGGCCGTCCGGGAGGTGCTGGACGACCCGGAGCTGGGCGGCGCCGCGCGGGCCTGGCTGACCGCGCTCGGCGCGGCGGACGTGCCGGTGCCGGACCGGGCGATGGCGCTGTGGACGGTGGTCGACACCTTCGCCGCCCAGCTGCTCGACAGCGGCGGCGAGGCCGAGCTGCTGCGCGACCTGATCGCCGAGCTGCCCGTCACCGGCGATCCGGCGAGCTACTTCGGCGAGCTGTGGCGGGTCGACCACGCGTACACGGCGGACGTCCTGGAGGCGATCGGCGAGCTGCACACCGACCGCGCGGTGGCCAAGGAGGCGCGCAAGGCGGCCTTCAAGGCGCGCTCGAAGAGCTGAGGCGGGTCTCTCCCCTTCACGGCAGGTCGAGCGAGCCGTCCTCGGTGAAGGGGAAGAACGGGTTGTGCGCCAGCTCCCAGAGGTGGCCGTCCGGGTCTTCGAAGTAGCCGGAGTAGCCGCCCCAGCCGGTCGTGGCCGGCGGCTTCACCACGGTGGCGCCGGCCGCGACGGCCGTCTCCAGGGCGGCGTCCACCAGCGCGGGGGACTCCAGGTTCACCGCGAGGGTGACGCCGCGGAAGGACGGCTCGCCGCCGCCGGGCACGCCCGCGTCGGCGGCCAGCTCGTCGCCGGGGAACAGGCCGAGCACCGAGTCGGCGGTGCGGAACCAGACGATCTCCGGGCTGGAGGCGGAGGAGCGCCGCCAGCCGAGGGCCTCGTAGAAGCGGGCGCTGGCGTCGAGGTCCGAGACGCCGAGGGTGACGATGCTGATCCGGGCGGGGAACGTGCTCTGTGCTGTCATGCGGCCAGGGTAGGGAGCGCGGCTGACAACCGCCCGTCCGGACACGGCCGGCGCCCGGAGGTCCCTGCGGGAAGCGGGAGCTGATGACCCGGCAGGTCCCGGGCACGTAAGGTGGCGGGGGCGGTGCGGGCGCGAGGACTCGGGGGTGCGGCACAGGATGGTGCGGGAGAGCGGCGGCAGGCCCCAGGAGTGGCGCGGGACACCGGAGGCCGGCCGGCACGCCACGGACGCGCGCGAGCGGGCGGACCGGCTCGCCCAGGTGGAGGAGTTCACCCGCCGGACCCTGGCCGCCGCCGACTTCCCGGTGTACGGCGTCGCGGCCGGGCTCGACCGGGCCGGGGACGCGCTCGCCGCGTTCGAGACCAACGGCGGGAAGCTGGACTGGGTCGAGGTGCAGTCGGGCGACTGGAGCTCGACGGCCGGGCCGTACGTCACCGTCCGCACCTACCGGCCGGGCGCCGAGCTGTGCGTCGTGCTGCCCGAGCTGGAGGACGTCGTCGAGGACGAGCGGGACCGGGTCTACGACCACCTCGGGATCGACGAGGGCGACGGGCCCGGGCGGGTCAGGGCGCTGCGCGAGTGGATCACGGTGGACGGCGAGCCGTGCGCGGTCGAGGTGCACGAGGACCGCCCGGTGCTCTGGCCGGGGACGCCGGAGGACGGCGAGCCCGGGCCGGTGTGGGCCGGGCGGCTGCGGGTCGACGGGCTGACCGTCACGGTGTGCGGGCGCGGGGTGGCGCCCGGCGGGCTGGAGCTCGGCCGGATCGGGGACGTCGAGCGGTACCTGCACGGCCGCAGCGAGCTGCTGCACGAGCTGTCGTCCCGGCACGCCGAGCGGGTGCCGGTCGAGGAGCGCGAACTGCCGCCGGTGCACGGGCTGGAGGCGCACCGGGCGCTGATCGGGCAGACCATCGCGGAGTCGGCGGCGATCGAGGCGCAGGTCCGGGCCGGGCGGCCGCCGCGGCTGCCGCGCGGGCTGCGCGGGGAGGCGTGCGCGGTGCGCTGGGAGTCGGCCGTGCGCCAGCAGATGCGGCTCGCCTCGGAGACCCGCGAGGAGGCGCTGGCCGCCGTCACGTCGATGGTCAACCACCTGGAGCGGCTGGCCCGGCAGACGCACTGGGTGATCGGGACGCCGGAGGGCGCGGCGGCCGTCGAGGAGGTCGTCCGGTACACGGTGTTCGCGAGTGAGGTGGCGAGCCTGTCGGCGCAGCGGGCGTGGGAGCAGCTGTGGCGGGACCGCTCCGGCGGCGGGCCCGACGGCTGGGAGGCGCAGGGGCTGGCCGAGCAACTGTGGCTGTCGGCCTGGGAGCAGTGGCGGACGCGGGCCGGGTGAAGGGTCCGTCCGAGGTTCGGTCCTCCGAGGTTCAGTCCCCCGAGGTTCAGTCGTCCGCGGGCAGCCGCAGTTGCAGCATCGCCAGCAACCGTTGCTGCGGCTGGGCGAGGTCGATGCCGGTCAACTGCTCGGCGCGGCGCACCCGGTAGCGCAGGGTGTTGGGGTGGATGTGCAGCGCGTCCGCGGCGACCCGGACCTCGCCGAGCGCGTCCAGCCAGGCCAGCACCGACTCGGCGAGCCGGGTGCCGTGCCGCCGGTCGTAGGCGGTGAGCGCGGTCAGCCGCGGGTCGCGCAGGCCGCCGCGCTCCTGGAGCAGCGCGAGCATCTCGCTCACCAGCACCTCGGCCTGGACGTCGATCAGCGCGGCCACGTCGAGGTCCACCCCGCCGCGGCCCATCGCGTCCAGGATCCGGTCCGCCTGGGCGCGGGAGTCCGGCACCTGCGCGAGGCCGTCCACGGTCGAGCCGATCGCCGCCCGCAGCGGCACCCCGAGGTGCTCCCTGGCCGCCTCGACCACCTCGGAGGCCCAGTCCCGGACGGTCGTCATCGGCAGGCCGGGCGGGAGTTCGGGCAGCAGCACGTACACCCGGGACTCGATCGGGGCGAGCAGCGCGCCGCGGTGCCGGGCGGCGGTGTGCACCGAGATCAGGCCGGTGATGTCGGCGCGGTGCAGCGCCTCGGTGGTGCGGGCTCCGTACGCGAGCACGGTGGCCGGGCGGCGCAGGTCCAGGCCCAGGTGGGTGGCGAGCGACTGCGGTCCCGTGGAGCCCTCCAGCAGGCCGGTGAGCAGGGTCTGCGTGAGCCGGACGTCGGCGGACAGCTCCCGGCGGCGGCGCACCAGTTGGGCCGCGGCGACGCGGGCGGCGCCGACCAGCGCCTGCTCGGCGAGCGGGGCCAGCGGTTGCGCGCCCTCCTGCACCCAGATGGTGCCGAGCGGCTGCGCCCCGGCCCGGATGCCGATTGCGAGGCGGCGGCGCAGGCCGAGTTCGGGGTGCGGCTCGACCGCGATCGGGGCGTCCGAGGTGCGCAGGTGCTGGAAGATGCCCCACTCGCGGAGCTTGGAGAGGTACGGCTCGGGGCCCTGCCAGCCGAGGATGGAGAGCCTGCGCAGGTCGTCGACCTCGTCGGAGTCGGAGGAGCGGGAGTAGGCGAGCACCCGGCTGGACGTGTCCTCGATCGAGACGATGCCGTTGGTGAGCACGGCGACGGTCTGGGCGAGGGAGAAGAGGTCGCCCGCGTTGTGCTCGGGGGCGCCGGCGGTGTCGGGGGCGTCCGGGCCGGCGATGATCGCGCGGGCCAGCGAGTCCAGGTGCTCCCAGCGGGTCTCGCGGCGCACCGAGAGCAGGGCGACGCCGGCGTCGGTGGCGGCTTCGCGCAGGGCGTCCGCCTGGCCGGGGGCGTCGAGCTTGACGGCGACGGCCGCCGCACCGGCCCGGCCGGCGGCGCGCAGCGCGGGGAGGGCGGCGCGGCCGCGGGCGCCGATCGCGAGGACGAGCTCGCCCGGGGCGGCGGCCGGCGGGTCCTCGGGGTCGAGGATCGCGACGTCGCGGACGGGGACGTCCAGGCCCAGCGGGGCGGCCTGGAGCTCGACCAGGGGTTCGCCGAGGGACATCAGGAGCTGCCGGAGCGGGAGGCCGGGGGTCGCCACTTCAGGCCTCCTTCATCCGCTCGGACAAGGCCGTGTGGTTGATTTTAGCCGGGCGGACAGAATTCCGGGCCCGCCTTCGTAAATAGTTGACTCTGACTATTCAGGGCTGGATAGTCAGTACTGACCAAGAGATGAGGAACGTCTCGTGGCGAAGCGACGCAAGGTGTCGAACCCGCTGGCCCTCGCCGTCCTGGCGGAGCTCCTGGCCGAACCGCTGCACCCCTACGAGATGGGGCGCCGGCTCAAGGAGCACGCCAAGGATCGCAACATCAAGTACAACCGCAGCTCGCTGTACATGGTCGTGGAGCAGCTGCGGAAGGCCGGGTTCGTCGCCGAGCAGGAAACCGTCCGCGACACCCAGCGACCGGAGCGCACCGTCTACGCCCTCACGCCCGAGGGCAGGGCGGAGCTCTACGACTGGATGCGCGAACTCGTGGCCGAACCGCAGCACGAGTACCCCGCCTTCGGGGTCTCGCTGTCGCTGCTCATGGTGCTCCCGCCGGCCGAGGCCGTGGAGCTCCTGGAGCAGCGGCGGACCGCCCTGACCGCCGAGGTGGCGGAGATCCGGGCGACGCTGCGCAAGGCCACCGAGGAGGGCGTCGGCTGGGTCTTCCTGATCGAGGAGGAGTACCGGGTCGGCGGCTTGGAGGCCGAGATCGCGTTCGTCGGGCGTCTCATCACCCAGCTCCAGGAGCCGGACTTCGTCCGGACCTGGCAGGAGTACTTCGGGAGTCTGCAATGAGTGCACCGCGTACGTCGAAGAAGGCCCTCGTCATCGGCGGCGGGATCGCCGGCCCGGTCATGGCGCTGGCCCTGCGCAAGGCCGGCCTCGAGCCGCTCGTGTTCGAGGCCTACGAGAGCTCCGCCGAGGGCATCGGCGGGACGTTCATGATCGCCCCCAACGGGCTCGGCGCCCTCGCGGCCGTCGGCCTGGAGGCGGAGGTCGGCCGGCTCGGCCAGCCGGTCGGCCCGATGGTCATCGAGGACGGCAAGGGCGGCGTGCTCGCCGAGTTCGCCGGCCTGCCCGACCTGCCGCGCGGACGGCTCATGCGCCGCGCCGAACTGTACGAGGTGCTGCAGCGGCGGCTGGCCGAGGCCGGCCTCGAAGTCCGGTACGGCAAACGGCTGGTCGGCGTCGAGGAGGGCGCCGACGGCATCACCGCCCGCTTCGCCGACGGCACCACCGCCACCGGCGACCTGCTGATCGGCGCCGACGGCACCCGCTCCACCGTCCGCACCCTGATCGACCCGAACGCGCCCGGCGCCCGGTACACCGGCCTGCTCGGCATCGGCGGCTACAGCCCGTACCGCCTGCCCGGCCGCGCCGGCCGCGGCGAGAGCGTCCACTTCGCCAACGGCGCCCGCGCCTTCTTCGGCTACTGGGGGCTGCCCGACGGCGCCGGGACGGCCTGGTTCAGCAACGTCCCGCAGCCCGAGCAGCTGACCTACGAACAGGTCCGCGCGGTGAGCAACCGGGAGTGGCTGCGCCGGCTGCGCGACCTGCACTCCGGTGACGTGCCCGCCCGGGACGTCCTGCGGGTGGCCGACGCGGACAGCATGGAGGTCTTCCCGCGGCTGGAGATCATGCCGTCCGTCCCGCACTGGCACCGCGGCCGGATGGTGCTGGTCGGCGACTCGGTGCACGCGCCGTCCAACAGCTCCGGCCAGGGCGCCTCACTCGCCGTCGAGAGCGCCGTCGAACTCGCCCGCTGCCTGCGGGACCTGCCCGACCACACCGCTGCGTTCGCCGCGTACGAGGCGATGCGCCGGCCGCGCGTCGAGAAGATCGCCGCCGACGCGGCCCGCACCAACAGCCAGAAGTCCTCCGGGCCGGTCTCGCGGGTGATGTTCCGGCTGCTCGCGCCGATCGCCATGCGGACGTTCATGAGCCCGGAGAAGATGCTCCGCCCGGTGCACGGCTACCGGATCGACTGGGAGCGGCGGGTCGCCGTCGGAGTGTGATCGGGGTGTGCGGAGCCCGGTGTCCGCAGGAGGCGTGAACGGGGTCACGGCCGGGGCGTGAGGGGGCCGTCGGGGCCACGCGGGCGGCGCCGGGCGCCGCCCGTGACCGGGCCGTGACGTTGTTCGTCGGGCCGGACAACGCCGTACGGGGGACTTTAGCCGCCCGGCCAATCAAGTGCCCCGGGGTGCAGGAATAGCGTTCGTGCTGCGGTTGGCGTGTGACCCACGTCGGCATCCCCCTGCAACAACGAAGGAGAGCGTGCGCCTCATGGACGCTGTGACCCAGGTCCCCGCGCCGGTGAACGAGCCGGTCCACAGCTACGCCCCCGGCAGCCCGGAACGGGCCCGTCTGGAGGCCAAGCTGAAGGAGCTGGGCGGCCAGGAGCCGGTCCAGCTGACCATGACGATCAACGGTGAGCGCCGCATGGGCGGCGGCGCCGAGATCCACGTCGTCCAGCCGCACAACCACGCGGCTCGGCTCGGCACCCTGCGCAACGCCACCCAGGCCGACGCGCAGGACGCCATCGATGCTGCCCTGGCCGCCGCCCCGGCCTGGCAGGCGCTCTCCTTCGACTCCCGCGCCGCGATCTTCCTCAAGGCCGCCGACCTGCTGGCCGGCCCCTGGCGCGAGACCCTGGCCGCCGCCACCATGCTCGGCCAGTCCAAGACCGCGCAGCAGGCCGAGATCGACACCCCCTGCGAGCTGGTCGACTTCCTGCGCTTCAACGTGCACTTCGCCCGCCAGATCATGGCCGAGCAGCCGATCTCCTCGGACGGCGTGTGGAACCGCAGCGACCACCGCCCGCTCGAAGGCTTCGTCTACGCCATCACCCCGTTCAACTTCACCGCGATCGCCGGCAACCTGCCGACCGCGCCCGCGCTGATGGGCAACGTGGTGCTCTGGAAGCCGTCCCCGACCCAGCAGTACTCCGCGCACCTGCTCATGCAGCTGCTGGAGGCGGCCGGCCTGCCCAAGGGCGTCATCAACATGGTGACCGGCGACGGCCTCGACGTCTCCGCCGTCGCGCTGAAGCACCCGGCGCTCGCCGGCATCCACTTCACCGGCTCCACCGCCACCTTCCAGCACCTGTGGCGTTCCGTCGGCGAGAACATCGCCGGCTACCGCACCTACCCGCGGATCGTCGGCGAGACCGGCGGCAAGGACTTCCTGGTCGCCCACCCGTCCGCCGACCCGGCCGTGCTGAAGACCGCGATGACCCGCGGCGCCTTCGAGTTCCAGGGCCAGAAGTGCTCGGCGCTCTCCCGCGCCTACGTCCCCGCCTCGCTGTGGGCCGGCCTGAAGGACGAGTTCGCCGCCGAGGTCGACGGCCTCACCATGGGCGACATCGCCGACCTGGACAACTTCATGTCCGCCGTCATCGACGAGCGCGCCTTCGCCAAGAACAAGGCCGCCATCGACCGCGCCCAGGCCGACCCGCAGGTCGAGGTCCTGGCCGGCGGCACCTACGACGACTCGGTCGGCTACTTCGTCCGCCCGACCGTGCTCGTGTGCCAGGACCCGGCCTCGGAGTACTTCCGCGACGAGTACTTCGGCCCGATCCTCGCCGTGCACGTCTACGAGGACGAGAAGTACGACGAGATGCTGGCGCAGATGGAGTCCGTCTCGGCCTACGGCCTGACCGGCTCGATCATCTCCCAGGACCGCGCGGCCGTCGAGCACGCGATGGAGAAGCTGCGCTTCGCGGCCGGCAACTTCTACATCAACGACAAGCCGACCGGCGCCGTCGTCGGCCAGCAGCCCTTCGGCGGCGGCCGGGCCTCCGGCACCAACGACAAGGCCGGCGCCAAGCAGAACCTCGCGCGGTGGACCTCGACCCGCTCGGTCAAGGAGACCTTCGTCCCGCCGACGGACTACCGCTACCCGCACATGGGCTGACCAGCCCCCTCGGCCCTTCGGCTCCCGTAGCCATCGGTCACCCGCGACGCCCGGTCCCGCCACCGGGCGTCGCCCCGCCGGGGCGGCGGCCTCACCCCCGTGCTCGCCGCCCCGGCCCTTTCTGCCACCCTTAGAAGCACCAGCTCCAGGAGTCACGATGCTCCGTTCCGCCCTCCTCGCGGCCTCCCGGTCGCCGCAGGTCCGCACCGTCGTCGAGAAGTTCCCGCCGACCCACGCGATAGTCGAGCGCTTCGTCGCGGGCGAGGCCCTCGACGACGCCGTCACCGCCTGCGACGACCTCGTCGCCACCGGCCGCAAGGTCACCCTGGACCACCTCGGCGAGGACACCCAGGACGCCGCCCAGGCCGCCGGCACCGCCGAGGCCTACGAGCACCTGCTCAAGGCGCTCAAGGAGACCGGCCTCGCGGCCGGCGCCGAGGTGTCCGTCAAGCTGTCGGCCGTCGGACAGTTCCTGCCGGTGGACGGCGAGAAGATCGCGCTGGAGAACGCCCGCCGCATCTGCGAGGCCGCCGCCGACGCGGGCACCACGGTGACCCTCGACATGGAGGACCACACCACCACCGACTCCACCCTCGCCATCGCGCGCGAGCTGCGGGCCGACTACCCGTGGCTGGGCGTCGTGCTCCAGGCCTACCTGCGCCGCACCGAGGCCGACTGCCGCGAGTTCTCCGGCGCCGGCTCGCGCGTGCGCCTGTGCAAGGGCGCCTACAAGGAGCCCGAGTCGGTCGCCTTCCAGGGCAAGCGCGAGGTCGACCTCGCGTACGTCCGCGCCCTCAAGGTCCTGATGGCGGGCGAGGGGTATCCGATGATCGCCACGCACGACCCGAACATGATCAAGATCGCCGGGCAGCTGGCCCAGTGGAACGGCCGCACGCGCGACTCGTTCGAGTACCAGATGCTCTACGGCATCCGCCCGGAGGAGCAGCTGCGCCTCGCCGGCGAGGGCAACACCATGCGCGTGTACCTCCCGTACGGCCAGGAGTGGTACGGCTACTTCATGCGCCGCCTCGCCGAGCGCCCGGCCAACCTGACCTTCTTCCTGCGCGCCATGGCCACCCGCAGCTGACGCGGCGGCCTCCGGTGCCGAACGGCTCGCACCCCCTTTGTGGGAGGGGGTGCGAGCCGTTTCGCGTTTTCCGAGGACTTACAGGAAGTCCTTGGTGTCCAACTCGAATTCGAAGGGGGCAGGGAGGGCGAGTGGTTCGCCGAACGCAGCCAGGTGAACCTCGGTGTACTCGTCCCGGTGGGGTTTGCCGAACAGGCTGACCTGCGACTTCTCTCGGTCGATGAGCAGGTAGAACGGGATGGCGGCCCGGGCGTAGCAGTGTCGCTTGGCGATCCGGTCCTGGTCGGGCTTGCTCGACGTGACTTCGGCGACCATGGCGACGCCGTCCGGTTCCATCCAGGGCGGGGCGCCGCGGAAGAGGCGGAGAGACCATGGCGCGAACGTCGCGTCGGGAATGACGTGGTTCGGAGGGTGATGTCGACCGGAGACGAGGCGAAGTCCCTTGTTTTCCGACATCTGCATCTCGGTGGCCGACTCGCGCCGTACCTGATCGGCCAGCTCGCTGATGAGGTGGGCGTGGTGGCCGTCCTCTGGGAGCTTGATGAGAATCTCGCCTTCGAGGAGTTCTGCTCGGAGGCCTTCGGGCGTGTCAAGAGCGTGGAACAGTTCGAGAAGGACGGCGCTTTCAAACGTGTCCATGGAGGCCTCCGCGTCGGTGTGTGTGCAAGCTATCCGAGCCGAGGTCCTGTCGGGCAGGGATGAGTGGTCGTCACTCGATGGTGTGGGTTTGGAGCCGGGCCTAGGATCTGGGGTGGTGAACTGGGGCTTTGGTGGGAGGAGTTGGGGATGCTGAAGGAGTTCGAAGGGCTGTCGACGCCGTTGGTGGCGGATGCCTGTGTGCGGCTCGGGGTGGGGGTGCGGGCGGCGCCGGTGGGGGTTGCGGGGGTTGTGGCCGGGGCGCGGGTGGCCGGGCGGGTTTTGCCGGTGCGGCACTACGGGAGCGTGGATGTGTTCCTGGAGGCGTACGGCGCCGCCCGGGACGGGGACGTTCTCGTGATCGACAACGGCGGGCGGATGGACGAGGCCTGCATCGGGGACCTCGCCGTCCTGGAGGCGGTGGCGGCCGGGGTCGCCGGGATCGTTGTGTGGGGGCTGCACCGGGACACGCCCGAGCTCGTGGAGATCGGGCTGCCGGTGTTCAGCTACGGTGCCCTGCCGCTCGGGCCCTTGCGGCTGGACGAGCGGGAGCCGGAGGCGCTGGTCTCGGCGCGGTTCGGGCCGCACCTCGTGACCGCCGGGGACGTCGTCTTCGGCGACGCGGACGGGGTGCTGTTCGTCCACGGGGAGCGCGTCGAGGAGGTGCTGGAGACGGCCGGGGGCATCGCCAGGACCGAGCGCACGCAGGCGGAGCGGATCCGCTCGGGCGACACGCTCCGCCGACAGACCTCCTTCGACGACTACCTGGAGCGGCGCGCCGCCGACCCGGCGTACAGCTTCCGGCAGCACCTGCGCCGGGTGGGCGGGGCCATCGAGGAGTAGCCGCTCTCAGAGCGGGCGGTGCATCACGTGCAGGCCGACGTATCCCTCGGTGGGGTGGCGGAAGGCCTCGGGGACGGTGCCGATGACGGTGAAGCCCAGCGATTCGTAGAGCTTCACGGCGTGGTGGTTGTTCGCCACCACCGCGTTGAACTGCATGGCGCGGTAGCCCTGTTGGCGGGCCCAGTCGAGGGTGTACTCGACCAGGGCCCGCCCGATGCCCCGCCCGTGGTGGGCCGGGTCGACCATGTAGCTGGCGCTGGCCACGTGCGAGCCGTTGCCCGGGCGGTTGCGGCACATGTTCGCCGTGCCGACGACCGTGCCCGCGTCGTCCACCGCGACCACCGTGCGGTTCGGCGCGGACAGCAGCCACCACTCGCGTCCGAGCTCGGGGCTCATGTCGAGCGGGTACGGGAACGTCTCGCCCGCGGCGACGATCGCGTGGAAGAACGGCCAGATGGCGGGCCAGTCCTCGGGGGTGGCTTCTCTGATCTGCATGCGGACAGGATGGCCCTGACCAGGTGGGCCGGCCACCGGATTTCCGGTGAGGGACGCTCAGAGGAGCGCGGCGGACGGTTCGATCATCGCGCGGGCGGTCTTGGCGTCCACGTACTCGCCGAGCGCTGTCATCTCCCACTCGCCGGTGCTCTGGCGGACCAGCTTGCACATCACCACGCCGGTGCGCGGCTCGGAGTTGGTCAGGTCGAAGCGGACCAGCTCCTGTCCGCCGGTCGCGTCCAGCAGGCGGCAGTAGGCGTTCTGCACCTCGGTGAAGCGCTGCCCGGAGAAGGAGTTGACGACGAAGACCAGGCCGGTGACCTCGGCGGGCAGGCCCTCCAGGTGGACGGTGATCGACTCGTCGTCGCCGGTGCCCTCGCCGGTGAGGTTGTCGCCGGAGTGGGCGATCGCGCCGTTGAAGACGGTGAGCTTCATGAACCAGGCCGTCTCCAGCTTGCGGCGCCTGGCGTCGAACGCGATGCAGGAGGCGTCGAGGTCGATGCTGCGGCCGCGGCCCGCGGGCTCCCAGCCGAGGGCCATCCGGACCGAGGAGAGGAACGGGCGGCCGTTCTTGACCAGGGATACCGAGCTGCCCTTGACCAGGTTGACCCGGCCCTTGTCGAGGGTGACCTTCGGGCGGGTGGCCGGGGGCGTGGCAGGTGCGATGGGGGTTGCGGGCGGGGTCGTGGGCATCGGGGGTGCGGTGGTACGGGCGATGCGCGGGTCGACGGGCGGCGCACTGGGTGCGGGCGGCGGGGTGGTGGGCATCGGGGGCGTGACGGGGACCGGCTGGGGCGCCGGGGTGTCGTCGACGGTGACGCCGAAGTCGGTGGCGATGCCCGCGAGGCCGTTGGCGTACCCCTGGCCGACCGCGCGCACCTTCCACGCGCCGTTGCGCAGGTACACCTCCACCACGATGAGCGCGGTCTCCCGGCCGAGCGGCGGCGGGGTGAAGGACACCAGCACCTCGCCGGTGTCGGCGTCGCGCACGGTCGCGGTCGGCTCCATCCCGGCGAACGTGCTCTCCTGGTCGGCCGGGCTGGCGGTCACGACGACCTTGGTGATCCCGGCCGGCACGGCCCTGGTGTCCACGGTGATCGCGTCCGGGGCCCCCTGGCCGGCCGGGCGGTGGCTGACGCCGGGGCCGTGCGGCGCGTTGAAGAACACGAAGTCGGCGTCCGAACGCACCTTCCCGGCGTCGGTCAGCAGCAGGCCGGAGACGTCCAGCGCCTTGGGTGCGGTGACCTCGACGGTCACCCGCGCGGCGGACAGCGGTGCGTTTCCGCCGGGGGTCAGGACGGTGGACACGGACTCCTCCTCGGGTGCGGGTCGGCGGCCGTACGGGGTCCGGTCGGGCCGCCGTGCCGGGTGCTGCCCACAGTAACGAACGGGGCTACGGGGTCGAGCCCGGACTGCCTGGTCGGGCGTCAGGTGTGGACGGGTGGGGCCTGAGGCGCTTTCGAAGGGGCCTTTGAAGGGGCCTTCGGTGCTTTCGGAGGGGCCTTCGGCGGGGTGGGCCGGCCTGCTTCGGTGAACGTGCCGAGCGCGGCGACGGCCCGGGGATCGGTGATGCCGAAAGCGGCGGCGTTCCAGCTCTCCGTGGCGGCGGCCTTGCCCGGGACCGGCACGGCCGGGCGGGTGCCGCGCACTCCGAACGTGTAGTGGCCGGGGCGCACGTCGGTGCCGGCCGGGGTGGTGAACCGGTAGACCAGCGTGCCCCGTTCCTGCTGCGTGGTGACGACGGCACCGGGCAGGTCCGTCCACGCGGTGCCGCTGCCCGGGGCCAACTCGCCGGGGGCGAGCCGGAATTCGGTCTGGAGGGCGGTGACGGGCTCGGTGACGCTGAGGCCGAGGACGTGCCGCGTGCCGTCGCGGCCGAGCGGGGTGACCTGGGCGACTCCGCTCAGCGGTTGCTCGGCCTCGGGGGCCGTGGGGACCGTGGTGGCCTCAGGGGCGTCGGGGGTGTCGGGAGTGGGGTAAGTGGCGGGGGTGCCAGGGGTGTTCGGCGTGGTGTCGGATCCCGGTACGACGGGGGCCACCGGGGGGACGGTGGGGAGCTTCGGCGTGAACGACTGGGCGCCGGACGGCTGGGTCGCGCTCGGGGAGGGCGACGGCTGTCCGGACGGCTGCGTCGGCGACTGGGTCGGTGACTGCGTAGGCGACTGGGCGGACGAGGCGGTGGGCGCCGACGGTTGCGGCGTCGCCTGCCCGGACGGCTCCGCGGGCCGGTGCGCCGCCGTGGCTCCGCGGCCCGGGGCGGACGGGTCGTCGGTGGACGCGAGCCCGGAGTGCCCGCCCTCGGACGCGGTGCCCGTCGGGGGCTCGGACGTGTTCGGGCGCGACGCCGTCGGCTCGGGCGTGGACGCCGCCGGGTGCGGCCGCGCGGGCCGCGAGGCGGACGGCCGTCCGCTGGGCGGGGCCACCGCCGGG